>CAYYSC010000132.1:1156-5974 GCA_964474065.1 uncultured Rhodospirillales bacterium
CTGATCGCCAAGGTGACACGCATGGCGTCCGAAGCGGACGCGCGGCGGGTGACGGGAGTTGAGGTATGGCTCGGCGCACTTGCCCACATGTCGCCCGAGCATTTCCACGAGCATTTCGACCAAGCCGCGGCTGGCACATTGGCGGAGGGCGCTCGCTTGACCTGCGAGAGTTCGGACGACATCGCCCATCCCCACGCCCAGTCCATTCTCCTGCGCAGTATCGAGACGGAGGGATGAATGACGCCGGGTCCGCCTAACGCCCTGGCCGACCTGATCCGCGAACGCTTTAGCGTCGAGGGTGTCGTGCAAGGCGTCGGCTTCCGTCCGTTTGTCTACCGGTTGGCCATGAGGCATGGCCTCTGCGGCCACGTGCGCAACACCCGCAACGGCGTGCAGATCGAGGTGGAAGGATCGGTTGCGGCGGTGGAGGCGTTCGCGGGTGCGCTGGAAACTTCGCCGCCTGCTCACGCAAGGATCAGTCGGCTACGGCGCGAGCCGCTGCGGCCCATATTGAAGGCCGGTTTTTCAGTGCTGGAAAGCGATCAGTCTGCACTTCCGTCGCTGCGTGTGCCGCCCGATCTCGCCACGTGCTCGGACTGCCTGGCCGAGCTTACGGACGCGCATGATCGCCGCTACGCCTACCCGTTCACCAACTGCACAGAATGTGGGCCGCGCTATACCATCGTCGAAGGCCTACCCTACGACCGGGTCCGCACCACCATGCGCAACTTCCCGCTCTGCCCGGCTTGCGAAGCGGAATATCTGAACCCGGCGGATCGCCGTTTTCATGCGGAACCGGTCGCCTGCCCGGTCTGCGGTCCGCGGCTCTGCCTATGGTCGGTCGAGGGCGATACGTTGGCCGAAGACGGCAAAGCGTTGGATCTTGCGGCGGACGCGCTCCGGGGAGGGAGCATCGTCGCGATGAAGGGGCTCGGCGGTTATCACCTGATGGCGGACGCGACCGATGCCGCTGCAGTTGCGCGCCTGCGAGACCGCAAGCAGCGGCCCTCGAAGCCTTTCGCCGTGATGGTGGCATCCGTGGCAGAGGCTCGCTCCTTCGCGGAATTCACGGCGGAAGAGGAAACACTCATCCAGTCACCGGCGGCGCCGATCGTTCTGGCGGCCAGGCGGGAAAGTTGCGCAATCGCCGAGCCCGTTGCCCCAGCGTGTGCGGAACTGGGACTGATGCTGGCCTATACGCCTTTGCATCACTTGCTACTCGCAAGGGTGAACCGCCCCTTGGTTGCTACCAGCGGCAATGACGGCGGCGAGCCGATCCTGTTTGGCGACCGCCCGGCGTGGATCGGCCTGCGGGAGTCCGCCGACCTCTTCCTCGGCCATAACCGCCAAATCCGGCGGCCGGCAGAGGATTCGGTCGCACGCGTGCTCGATGGCGCGCCACAGGTTCTCCGCCTGGGGCGGGGTCTGGCGCCCGATAGCATCGCCCTGCCGCCCGCGATCGCCCCGGATGGACCTGCGGTCTTGGGACTTGGCGGCCATCTCAAGACGGCACCCGTGCTGCTGCGCGGACAGGAAGCCATTCTCGCGCCCCATATCGGTGACTTGGACACGCTGGCCGCGGAGGAAGCCTTCGCCCGCGCGATCGAGGACTTGCAGGCGCTGCATGGCTGCAAGGCGGAAGCTGTCGCCTGCGATCTCCATCCCGATTATGCCACTACTCATCTGGCGGAAGCCTTCGGTCTACCGGTGGTGTCTCTCCAGCATCATGTGGCGCATGTCGTCTCGGTCATCGCGGAGCATGGGCTCGCGGAACCAGTGCTCGGCTTCGCTTGGGACGGCACGGGCTATGGCATGGACGGTACAGTCTGGGGCGGCGAGACGCTGCTCGTTGCGCGTGGCGGCTGGCAGCGTCGCTGCCGGCTGCGGCCGTTCGTACTTCCCGGCGGCGAACAGGCGATCCGGGAGCCGCGCCGGGCATTACTGGGCATGCTGCACACTATTGGCCGCCCGGACCTGCTCCCGCATGGCTTGTTTGAGGATGAGGAACGGCGCTTGCTGTTCCAGATGCTTGATGCGGAACTGAACGCGCCGGTCACTTCCAGCGCCGGTCGGGTACTCGATGCCATGGCCGTCTTGCTTGGACTGACCCCCGTTTGCCGGCACGAAGGGGAAGCCGCCATGCAGTTGGAACGGACGGCGCGGGCAGCGAGAGGCAATGCGGTCAGCCCTTATCCTTGCCATTTGGCGGAAGCGGAGGGCGATCGTCCGATGGAAGTGGACTGGGAGCCGATGCTGCTCGGGCTCGCGCGCGACCGGAAGCGGGGAACGCCGCCCGCCGTTCTGGCGCGAAAAGCATACGAGACCATGGCGATGATGGTGGCGGCGGTGGCGCGCCGCTTCGATACGCCGTCCGTGGCGTTGACGGGTGGTTGCTTTCAGAGCCGACTGCTGTCGGAGCGGTGCCTTTCGCTCCTTCGCGAAGATGACCGGTCCGTTTACTGGAACCGGCGGGTGCCGCCCGGCGATGGCGGCCTGGCCCTGGGCCAGTCGTTGGCCGCGCGCTGGCAACTGGCGGATGGAGGGTAGATCATGTGCCTCGCAGTTCCCGGACGGCTCCTCGAAATAACCGGTCAGGATCTGGAGCGGTCCGGCCGTGCCGATTTTGGCGGCGTAATGCGGGAAGTGAGCCTCGCATTCGTGCCGGAGACCGCCGTGGGCGATTACGTCATCGTGCACGCTGGTGTCGCCATTGCCCGCCTTGACGAAGAGGCGGCCGCACGAACCTTCGCGGCGCTGGCAGAAGCGGGTGCAGTAGAATGAGGTATGTGGAGGAATTTCGGCAACCCGCAGCGGTGGCTCGTCTGGCTGAAAAGATCCGGGCGACCGCGACCCGGCCATGGTCGATCATGGAAGTATGCGGCGGCCAGACTCACGCCATCATGCGGTTCGGACTGGACGAACTGCTGCCGGAGGGGGTGAGCCTGCTGCACGGTCCCGGCTGTCCGGTTTGCGTGACGCCTGCCGCCGCCATCGACAAGGCGCTGGAAATTGCGGCCACCCCGGGGGTAATTTTCTGCACCTTCGGTGACATGCTACGCGTCCCCGCGGAAGCCGGCGACTTGGCGGAAGCGAAGGCGCGTGGCGCGGACGTCCGGGTCGTCTACTCGCCCCTCGATGCGGTGAAGATCGCGGAGCAGGAGCCAGACCGGGAAGTGGTCTTCTTCGCCGTTGGCTTCGAGACGACGGCGCCGGCGAACGGTCTGGCCGTGCGTCTTGCCCAGGGTCAGGGATTAAAGAACTTCTCCTTGTTGGTGACGCAAGTTCTGGTGCCGCCTGCGCTGGAAGCGCTGCTGGCCGCGCCGGACCACCGGATCGACGCGTTTCTGGCGGCCGGGCATGTATGCACGGTGATGGGGACCGCTGCCTACGAGCCGATTGCGGCAGTCCACCGGGTGCCCATCGTCGCAACCGGGTTCGAGCCGGTGGATATTCTGCGCAGCGTGATGGCCGCGGTCCGACAGTTGGAAGCCGGGGAGGCGCGGGTCGAGAATGTTTACGAGCGGGCGGTGGCGCCGGAAGGTAACGTGGCGGCACGCAGCGCGGTCGAGGCGGTGTTCGAACCGGTCGACCGGGAGTGGCGGGGAATAGGCCGGATCCCGGCAAGCGGTCTAGCGCTGCGGTCAGAATACCGCGCGTTCGATGCGGAGGCGCGCTTCGGCGAAGTCAAAGGCGAGTGCGCCGCGGAGAACCACTGCATTGCCGGACTTGTGCTACAGGGGCGGGCGACACCGGACCAGTGCCCGGCGTTCGGCGCCGAGTGCACGCCGGAGCATCCCCTCGGCGTTACCATGGTTTCGTCGGAGGGAGCCTGTGCTGCCTATTATCTCTACCGGGCGCTGAGGGAAACGGCGTGAGCGGGAGTCAGTCTGGCTTGGTCTGTCCGATATCGTCGGCGGATGGGGAAGTGATCCAAATCGCGCATGGGGGCGGCGGCCGGCTGATGCAGGATCTGATCCGCAATGTGATCGAGCCCGCATTCAGAAATCCGCTCCTCGAGCAACGCCACGACGGCGCCATTTTCGCGTGTCCGCGCGGGGAGTTGGCCTTCACTACGGACAGCTATGTGGTCCAGCCTCTGTTTTTTCCCGGCGGCGATATCGGTTCGCTCGCCATTAACGGCGTGGTGAACGACCTTGCGATGTGCGGCGCCGAACCTTGGCAGATCGCCGTCTCCTTGATTCTGGAAGAGGGCCTGCCGTTAGAGAAACTGCGCCGTGTCGTACGATCGATGGCGGAGGCAGCGGCTGCTGTTGGGGCAGAAATCGTAACAGGCGATACCAAGGTCGTCGAAAAAGGCAAGGGCGACGGCCTGTTTGTAACGGCCACCGGAATCGGCAGGATGCGCACCCGCGGGCGTCCGCTCGCCAGCCAAGTGCAGCCGGGCGACGCGATTGTTCTAAGCGGCGACCTTGGCCGGCATGGCATCGCCATCATGGCCGCCCGGGCCGGTCTGGCTTTTGAAAGCCCCTTGCTCAGCGATTGTGCGCCGTTGTGGCCGAATGTCCGAAGGCTGATTGAGGAGGGCCTGGACTTGCATTGTCTGCGCGACCTTACGCGGGGCGGTTTGGCCGCCGTGCTGGTCGAGATCGCGGAAACTTCGCATTTGGCACTGGAAATCGAGGTGGGAGCAGTGCCGGTAAGCCCCGAAGTGAACAACGCTTGTGAGTTGTTCGGCCTCGATCCGTTGCACGTGGCGAACGAGGGCCGCTTCGCCGCTTTCGTCCCACCGCAGGATGCGGAGCGCGCGGTTGCCGTTTTACGGCAATGGAGCGACGCGCGGGTGATCGGGCGGGTAGG
>CAYYSC010000132.1:5984-8122 GCA_964474065.1 uncultured Rhodospirillales bacterium
AGAGCCCCTACGGCACGCGCCGCCGTCTGCGACTGCCGAGCGGGGAACAGCTGCCACGCATCTGCTGACCCTGTCTGTGTGTGATGGTAACAGGTTGTGGCCTTACCGAGACCGAGTCTTCCTTTGATACACGTTAAGACACATTGATAGGTGCCCGCATATTCTGACGCGGATGTAATTTGGATGGAGGACGTTCGCATGGCTGCATCATCGACCTTGCTCCCGCCCGAGACGCTGCGCTGGCGGTGCGATCCGGGAGCCCTCGGTTTTGCGACGACTGCCGAAGTAGAGCCGCTCGTCAGCATTGATGGCAGCCGGCGTTGGATAGAGGCGCTGCAATTCGGCATCGCCGTCAAGCGGCCAGAATACAATATCTTTGCCATTGGCCCTGAAGGCATCGGTAAGAACGATCTGACCCAGCATCTGATCCAGCAGCAGGCGGAAACGGAACCCACACCGGATGATTGGTGCTATGTCTACAATTTCGACCAGCCACACGCGCCCAATGCCCTGCAATTGCCCGCCGGCCGGGGCCGGGCGTTTCGGTCTGACGTCGAACGGTTGGTCGAGGACCTGAAAGAAGTCCTCACCGTTACGTTCGAAGGGGAAGAATACCGAAACCGCCGCCAACTGATCGAACAGGAACTGAAGGACCGGCAGGAGGAAGCGTTCGGGGAAATAGAGCGAGAGGCGCGGGAGCATTCCATCGCGTTCCTGCGCACGCCGATGGGCTTTTCCTTTGCCCCGGTCCGCGATGGCGCGGTGATGCAGCCACAGGCGTTCCAGGAACTGTCAGAGTCCGAGCGGTCTGAAATCGAGGAGACCATCAAGAACCTCCAGCAAAAGCTGCAGGACGTGCTGCAGCAGGTTCCTTTCTGGACGAAGCAGACCCAAGACAAGCTGCGGGAATTGAACCGTGAAACGGCCAACTATGCGGTCAGCGGGCTAATCGAGGGGTTGCAGGAGACCTATGGCGACCTGCCCGATATTTTGGAACACCTGGAGGCGCTTAAGGCCGACATGGTGGCGAATGCCGATGCGATCCTGGCAACGACCGCGCAAATGGAGCAGGCCGGGACCAACGGCCAGGGCACGCAAAACCCACTCTGGCGACGGTATGGGGTCAATTTGCTGGTCGATAATGGGGACCTGAAGCACGCACCGATCATCCATGAGGAGAACCCGACCTACGAGCATTTGGTTGGCCGCGTCGAGCATCGCTCCGAGATGGGCGCGCTGACCACCGATTTTCACCTGATCCGGGAAGGGGCATTGCACCGGGCGAACCAGGGCTACCTCGTGATCGACGCGCGCCGCCTGCTTTCCCGACCCATGGCATACGAAAGCCTGAAGCAGGCGGTGCGTAGCAGCACGATCAACATCGAACCGCTCGCTCAGGTGTACGGCTTCCCCAGCACGATCACCCTGGAACCGGAAAGCATCCCCCTTAACGTCAAGGTCGTGCTGCTGGGCGAGCGGCTGTTGTTCTACATGCTCAGCCAATACGATCCCGAATTTCCGCAACTGTTTAAGGTCGTTGCCGACTTTGACGAGGAGGTGGACCGCTCGGACGGGGTGCTCTCCAGTTATGTCCGTTTGATTGCCGGCATTGCTGGAAAGGCGGAAATCAGGCCGGTCGATGCGGAAGGGATGGCGCGTCTATGCGAATACAGCGCCCGCATGACCAGCGACTCCGATAAGTTGTCCATGCGGACGGAAACGATGCGCGATATCCTGATCGAGGCAGACTATTGGGCCGAGAAGGGTGCGCGCGATCTGATTTCCTTGGAAGATGTCGCTAAGGCGCTGGAAAAGCGCGAATTCCGGGTCGACCGGATCCGGGAGTATATCAAGGAGGAAATCAAGAAGGGCACAATCGTCATTGAAACAGCCGACAGTGCGGTTGGCCAGATGAACGGCCTGTCCATTCTGCAGATCGGCGATTTTGCCTTCGGTCGGCCCAGCCGCATTACCGCGAGGGTTCGCCTTGGCAGCGGCGATGTAGTCGACATCGAGCGAGAGGTGAAACTAGGCGGGCCGCTTCACTCCAAGGGCGTCATGATCCTCTCGGGCTATCTGGGAGCGAAATTCGGGACGGAATATCCGCTGTCGCTCTCGGCTACGCTGGTATTCGAACA
>CAYYSC010000133.1:0-8111 GCA_964474065.1 uncultured Rhodospirillales bacterium
TGGTTTTCTGATCCGCCTCAGCCCAGAGCGTGTTGGCGTCCGGCACTCGGTCGCCTGGCAGACCGTCTACTACTATCTGCGCCGCTGGCAGGCCGAGGGCGTTTGGGCAACGGTTAACCATACCCTTCTGATGGCCGACCGGGAACGGGCCGGGAGGGAGGCCTCTCCCAGCGCTGCCATCATCGACAGCCAGTCTATCCGCAGCGCGGATCAAAAGGGGGATTCAAAGGCTTCGGCGCGGGCAAGAAAATCCATGGCCGCAAGCGGCACATCCTGACCGACACGGACGGGCGTCTCTTGCGGGTGGAAGTGCACGGCGCCGACGTGCAGGACCGGGATGGCGCCAAGGGCCTGTTGCTGCGCTCGCGCCGCCTGTACCCCTTCGTCGAGCGTGTCTTTGCTGACGGCGGCTATGCCGGGAAATTGGTAAACTGGGCCAAGGACAAAGCCAACCTGGCGCTGGATCTTCGAGCGCACCTTTGCCTGGATCATGAAGTGCCGGAGGCTCGTCCGGGACTACGAGCAACTCCCCACCGTCGCTGAAACCTTGATCCTCATCGCTGCGGCCGCGACACTGCTCAGGCGATGGCCGTAACGCTTCTCAAACGCGCTCTAAGGTTTTGCGGTGGCGCCTTGCGCTTATCCAGGCCAGCCCGAACAGTCCACTTCCCAACATGAGGATACTGGGTGGGATCGGGATTTCACCCGGAACGACCACCGCGGTGTCCGTTTGTCCACCAACATCGTCAATTAGTACGGTGGCGCCTGCCAATGCAGAATCAAGGAGAATGGTGAAGGTCGGGTCGACGAGGCCGTAGAGAGCCGCGTCGTCAACCGGGATGACCAGTTTTGCGAAGTCTGTTTGATTAGGCATGCCTGCAAGCCGGTGCACCAGAACCGTGTCCAGATAGACTTCGAGCCAGCCTTGGGCATCCAAAAACAAATACTCGAACTCGATCAGAAAGGGGACACCAGGAGTGATGAACTTTTGCGAGACCGACACCGGCGACCTGCTCGTTAACTGAAGCACCTTGTTTACAGCCGTGGTAGGATCTGCAATCACTGCTGCTGTCCCCGGTCCGGTCCATGTCCATCCTGTCAGTCCGTTCTCAAAGCCGCCATTAATCACCCCGATCGAACGCGCCGACAATGGCGATACAGGCGGTACAAAGGTTCCTGTGTCGAACAACAGGGGCTGATTGGAGCCCGGAACAGCCTGGACTGGCACTGACCCTGGGGCCTTGGCGTTCACCTTCAATAGCGGTCCATTTTGTCCAAGAGGCGGTGAGTAGGTCATGACACTCTGCGACACCGACCCCGTCGCCGTATTCTGGGCTGTTAACTGGGTTTGGGCTGCGTCCTCCGTAAAAACGATCTGAGTGATCATTTGACGCGCTTCGGGGCTCATCGTCGTTTCGTTGCTGCCGACCAGGATGGGGCCTTCGGCGGCCCGCGCGTGATCCGGCGGGAATACGACAGCCTTTTCGCCTGGTTGCAGGCTTTTCGATTTGCCCCGGCGGTCCAGAACGAAAACCTCGCCGGAAATCACATGGACGAACGTGGCTCCTCCCTCGACAACTTCCAGCACGAACTCCGTCCCGCGAACGCCAACGGTAGCTACCGGAGTGTCGATCCGGTAGGACTTACTAGTCATCCGCCCCGTTCGGAACTTCATGAGGCCTTTCGTTGCACGCAGGAGCAACTGCCCGGAATTTTGCGACGGATCGTAGATGAACTTGTCCAACACCACTTCGGCATTCGCACCGATCATGAAATCCGTCCGGTCTGCAAACAACAGGCGGGCCGCGCTCATTTCACCGGTACGGATTAACTCGTCCTGATGAACGTTTGCGTCGATGACGATCATCCGCCAATCCTGATTGAGCAGGCTGCGCACCTCCCGCACGACGGTCGATGCTGAGCCAATCACCGGCGCTGCCTGCGCCGTCCCAAGGGTATTGAGGATCATCAGCGTCAGACAGCCCAACAGAATCAGCCTAACAAAGAGAGTTCTGCTGCACCTGTTGGCGCAACTGCGTTTGCTGCCAGTCCTGTTTGATCTACGTTCGCTCACGGATTTGCCTCATGGCCGGTCAACACTGACCGCTTTTAATGATACAATAATACTCTACCTCTCTAGGAGAATCCATTGTTCGACGTCACAGATCTTTCGTCTTTTTGGACGCGCCTGGTTCTGTAATTCATGGCCAAGCGGAAGATCATCGTTATCGGCGCGGGCTTGGTAGCGCTGGGGGTAGCTCTCACACTCCGCTGGCTCGATCCAGAAGCGCTGCGAATTGCCCGGTATCTTGTTTTTGACCGCTATCAACAGTTGGCCCCAAGGGATTATGAACCCGCGCCAGTCCGGGTCATTGCCATCGACGATGAATCGTTACGACGCTTTGGCCAATGGCCTTGGCCCCGGTATTATATTGCGAATTTAGTCGAGAACCTAACCAATGCGGGCGCCGCAGCTATAGGCTTCGACATCGTCTTTGCAGAACCGGATCGTACATCCCCGGCGCGGATTATGGGGGATTGGCAGATATCGCATGCAGAGCGCGAGCGTCTGGCGCCTTTGCTCTTGCCCCTTGCCGACCACGACGAACAACTTGCCGAGGCAATGGCGCAGTCGCCGAGCATTCTTGGAATGATATTTCAAAGTGGCGAGCCGGAGCCTCTCGCTCTACCGCGCAGAGTGGGCTTCGCGGGTCATTCCGATGTCATCGACGCCATACCCGGGTTCGACCGTGCAACCCGAAACCTGCCAATCCTCGAACAGGCTGCTGTCGGTTTCGCGAACTTCTCCTACTTGCCTGAACGTGACGGCATCGTGCGGCGCATGCCGTTGCTCGCGAAAATCGGCGAAACCATTGTTCCGACGATCGCCGTCGAAGCCTTGCGAGTGGCACAAGGCGCCTCAACCTTGGTCGCCCGTTCCGCAACCGCACAAGGCGCGGTCCGTCTTGGCCCCCTATACGGGCTGCATTTGTTAAGGGTCGGCGATTTCGAGATTCCCATGGCCGGCGACACGCGGTTCTGGCTTCACTATACCAAGCCGCGGCCTGAGCGGACTATTCCCGCCTGGCAGGTACTCCAGCATCCTGATCGACTGGCGCCAATAATCGACGGCCAGATCATGCTGGTGGGCGCGACCGCACCCGGTCTGCGAGACCTGCGACCAACGCCGCTGACCAGCGGGTTGCCTGGGATCTATGTTCATGCGCAGGCGCTTGAGCAAATGATCCTAGGCCAGCATCTGTTCCGACCTGGCTGGTCGGATGCAGCCGAATTTCTCGGCCTTGGGATCATGGGGCTGATGTTTGTCTTGCTATTGCCCCTTCTCGGTCCCATCCCCTGCGCATTCATCGGGTTTCTGGTTGCCTCGGCCGGGGCGGCGGGTTCCTGGCTGGCCTATACCGAAGCCGCCCTGCTGGTTGATCCCTTTTACCCGGCTCTTGGCGCCTTGATCGTCTATCTGGTCGTGACTTCGACTCAATACCTTCTGAGCGAGCGGGAGCGGCGGCGGGTGCGCTCCACCTTCGGGCGCTACCTTTCCCCGGCGCTGGTCTCCCGGATGGCGGATTCCGGCAAGGAGCCGCAGTTGGGCGGCGAGATGCGGCAACTGACGCTGATGTTTTGCGACATTCGCGGATTCACGCCCATTTCCGAGAGCATGACGCCGATTCAATTGACCCAGTTCATCAACCGGTTCCTGACACCCATGACCAACATCATCCTGGAAACTGGCGGAACCATCGACAAATACATGGGCGACGCCATCATGGCGTTCTGGAATGCCCCCGTGGACGAGCCCGAACATGCGGCGCGCGCGATCAGCGCGGCTCTACAAATGAGGGCAAAACTTCGGGACCTGGTTCCAGTCTGGCAGCGCGAAGCAGAGGAGGATGGCCGTCATCTGCCTCCGGTGCGGATTGGCATGGGACTGAACACGGGCGACTGCGTCGTCGGCAATTTAGGCAGCGACCTTCGCTTCGATTATTCCTGCCTCGGCGATACGGTCAACACTGCATCCCGCTTGGAGGGACAGAGCAAGACGTACGGGGTGGATCTGGTGATCGCGGAAGACACGGTCGATCTTGCCCCTGGCTTCGCCTATCTGGAATTGGACTTGGTGCGGGTGAAGGGAAAAACGCAGGCGGTTAAAATCTTCACGGTCCTCGGCGGACCCGAACTTGCCCACTTACCAGAGTACGCCAGCCTCCGCCAAAGCCATGATGCCATGCTTGGCGCCTACCGCGCGCAACGCTGGGACGAGGCCCGCGCTCTCGCGGACAACGGTCCCATCGTCGAATTGGGCGACAATCCTGGCGGCTTACGAGGTATTTACGACGAATACGCTGCCCGCATTCGTGAATTGCGGGCAGCCCCGCCCCCTGCCGACTGGGACGGGGTTTATGAGGCGAAGTCGAAGTAGACTTTTACTCCGCCGCAACCGCGGGCTTCTTGCCGAAAACATACTCGTCGACATAGGCGCGGAAGCCTTTCGTCGTCTTGCAGGCGTTGGCGTAGAGCCTCATGTGCTCCCCGTCGGCCTTGGCGCCGTCCCAGAAACCGCAGGGCCAGGTACCGCGCTCGGCAAGTGCCACGCCAGAAAGATACAGCGAAGGGATCGTTCCCGCCGCATACTCGTCCGTTTCCAGGAGGTTGCCCTCATACCGGCGCTCTGCCGTGACGAAAGTATGGTTGGCGGCATGAGCCAGGGTTTTCAACTCCATGCGCTTGCCGATCCAGATATTCCCTTCGTCATCGACCAGGGAAGCATGGAACAACGCATAATCCGGCTGCACAGCGGGCAGCAGCACTATGGGATCGTTCTCGCCATAGGGATTATCCATCACCAGCCAGTCGTCCCGGAATTTCAAAAGGTCCGAGCCGATGATGCCCCGGAGCGGCATGAACGGTACGCCCTTTTCCGCCGCTTGCAATTGGGCATGCATGGCCGGACAGGTCGCGTCCTTGATGCGGACGGTCCCCTCTTTGACGGCCCGGCCAAAGTTTCGGGCCGGCCCGAACTCGCCGAGAGAGACGCCGGGCGTCTCCACCTCGGCCACGCAGCCAGCCCCGACCAGCAGATCGAAGGAGATGCCGGCACTGGTCAGCCCGAATAACCGCAGGTCGCGCTTGCCAGCCCGGATCAGGGCGCGCACCAGTTCCATCGAAACGCCGGAGTGATCGCGCGGAATGCCCAGAAGCGAGCCATCCGGGATCTGCGCAGCAAGATCATCGGGAGTGCTAAGAGGAAAGCTCATGACATTTCTTCCTGACAATGGGCATTTGGCGGGATATTAACACGCATCCTTTCCTGCCGCACTAGCAGGCTTCCCGCAGATTAATGGTCGCGAAACAGTGCCGGACGGCAAGACCCTGTTCCTGATCCTGTTGCCGTTCTACTGCACGCCGATTCTTTCATTCCTATATCGGATGCTGAACGCGCTGATTGCGCCGTCCCTGGTGGCGGAATTCGGCCTTTCCCCATCAGAACTGGGCTTGATCACCGGGGCCTTCTTTTTCGGCTTCGGCGTCATGCAGTTGCCTCTCGGCATCCTTCTGGATCGCTATGGCCCGCGGCCGGTCATTCTATGCCTCTATGCCGTGGCAAGTGCCGGCGCACTCCTATTCATTTTCGCCCCTGGCCCTTTGTGGCTGATCCTGGGCCGCTTCCTCATCGGGCTCGGGGCGGCGGCAAGCATGATGAGCGGCTTGAAAGCCGCCCGTCTCTGGGCGCCAGCGGACCGGCTGCCCTTTGTTTCTGCCAGTCTGTTCGCGATGACCGGCGTCGGTGGAATGATCGGCACCGCCCCCATGGGCATGCTTATCTCAGAGATCGGCTGGCGCGGCAGCCTGGCATGCATCATCGGCTTCGGCGGGGTAATCATGCTGCTGATCGCGTTTATGGTGCCAAGCGCTCCGCGGCCACCCGATGT
Organism: uncultured Rhodospirillales bacterium; assembly: GCA_964474065.1. GTDB lineage: Bacteria > Pseudomonadota > Alphaproteobacteria > Bin95 > Bin95 > JACKII01. The sequence goes on from CAYYSC010000133.1 coordinate 5,949, forward strand.
GCGGTGGAGCACCCAGTTCCGCGAACTTGGCCAAGTCATCCGTTCACCGCTGCTCTGGCTGGTTGCTCCGATCGCCATCGCCAGCGTTGGCACCAATAGCGCCTATCTGAGCCTGTGGGCACCAATCTGGCTTCGGGACGTCGCCGGTTTTGGCGAGACGGCGCAAGAATGGGCGTTGTTCACGATGATGGCGGCGACGATGGCAGGCATGCTAACTGCGGGCAGCCTGACACAGCGGGAGATACGCCAAGGAAGAAGCGGGATGGTCGTTATTTTCGGCGGCATTGGCTTGGCCTTGACCGCGCAGGCGATGGCTCTGTTGGAGTTGGCATCGCTTGCCTGGGCAATTTGGGTGCTGTTTGCCTTCGGCTCAGCAAGCGTCATCGGCCTGTTTGCGTTACTGGCACGCCGCTTTGATCCGGTCGTGGCTGGGCGGGTCAATACGAGCCTCAACTGCATGATGTTCGCGGGAAGCTTCGCGGCGCAGTGGGGGGTCGGGCTGGTCATCGATCAGTTCCCGTTGCTCGTCGACGGCCGTTACAGCCCTGAAGCGCACCGCGCCGCTCTCCTCTCCATGGTGACTATTCAAGGGGTGGCGTTACTTTGGTATTTCTTGCGTCGGCAGCAGATGGACCCGTCGCCGAATACCGTGCGCGGATAATACCATACTGCAAAAAAAATTGCCTCCGAACGAAGTTGGACGGAAATCGTCCAAAGGCTAATTCCGAAAAAAACAATTCCACGCAGTATTGTATTGTCGGTTGGACATTATTAGGTCGATTCTGTTGTTGACGCGAAATATACGAGGTTACGTATGTGGAAAGCCATAAGTGTCGTAGCGCTTGTACTTCCTAGCGTTGCGATTGCCGAACCTATCCCAGAGGAAAAGCTGCGGGCATTCACCCGCTCCTGCATGGAACGCTGCGAGAATGATCGGAGTTTCGCGTTCTGCGCCGAAACGTGCGGCTGCATGGTCGGCGAAGCCAGCCGCCATATGACAAACCAGGAATTCGATGAACGGGAACGGATCCTGTCAAGAGACTCGCGCAGCCCAGTCGTCGGCAGCGAAATGCGCCAGATCGCTCAGTATTGCCACCAGCGAACGAGAGGAATGAGGGGGCAACAGTAAGCACGATCTAGAGACGGCGAATGCAGGATTTTGTGCGGATAAAGCCTATCGGAATCAAGAGGAGACCGACCATGCGCAAGAACGTATTGGTGCTGGCAACGATAATTGCCCCGGTATTGGGACTCGGCGCTTGCGGACAAACAACCGGGGAGCGCGCAGCGACAGGAGGCGGTCTCGGCGCGGCGACCGGCGCCGCTGGCGCAGCCGTCACCGGCGGCAGCCCCCTCGGTGGAGCCCTCCTGGGCGGTGCGGCGGGTGCCGCCGCCGGCGGCCTGACAGAAGACGAAGACCTGGATCTCGGCGATCCGGTTTGGGAAAAATTCTAGGCCGGTCCTGCTGGCCGTGCGGGCGGCAATGCATCCCCTTGTCAGCCTGACGGCCTCCCGCGAGACTGCCGCCACCAATTCTCCGCAGCATTCCGGGAATCGTGGATACCTATGAGCATCAGTTCGAAGAACGTCGGTGAAAACCGGTACCGGGAGTCGCTAGGCCGGTACTACGAAGACTTCACGGTAGGGGACATCTATGAGCACCGGCCGGGCCGCACGATCACGGAAGCCGATAACGCGTGGTTTACACTGCTTACCATGAATACGCATCCCCTGCACTTCGACAAAGAATACGCCAAGCATTCCGAATTCGGGCAACCATTGGTGAATAGCGCTTTTACCCTGTCGGTCGTGGTGGGGATGAGTGTTTCGGACACGTCTCAGAAGGCCATCGCCAATTTGGGCTGGACCGACATCAAACTGACCGCGCCCGTCTTCGTCGGCGATACCATCTACGCCGAATCGGAAGTGCTGGAGAAACGGGAGAGCAAGAGCCGTCCGAACCAGGGCATCGTCAAAATCAAGACGCGCGGCTTCAAGCAGGACGGCACCGAGTTCATGAGCTTTGAACGGTCTTTCCTGGTGCCGTTCACCGGCCACGGAGTCGAGGACAAGGCCAACTACTGAAAATCACGTTCCTATCGCCTCAAGATGTACGGCCAAGGATTGACCTCGGTCGAGAGATCCACTGGAACTTCGATCAGG
>CAYYSC010000134.1:0-8082 GCA_964474065.1 uncultured Rhodospirillales bacterium
CTGGCCAGCCTCGAAACTGCCAACCGGCACGTCGAACTGCGCAGCGCGCAACGCATCGCCCACTTCGTCAATCGAGAGGCCGAAAGCGGCAAGCCGTTCCGGTGAGACCTCTACACGGATGACACGGTCCCGGCTGCCGTAGATTGGCACGTCGGCAACGCCCTCCACTGCGGTCAACTCCGGCACGATCTCGTCTTCCAGCCGGGCGGACAGTACATCCATCGTACTGTCATCGCTTCGCACGGTGACGTACATGACTGGACGGGCGTCCTGGTCGGATTTGACCACGCGCAACTGTTCAACATCGTCGGGTAGGCGCCAGGTTGCGCGGCTGACGGCTTCGCGGACGTCATTGGCAGCCGTGGCGAGCTCCTGACCGGCGCGGAATTCCACCGACATGCGCATATTTCCCTCTTCCGAGGACGACCGCACAGAGACAATCCCGGCGACGCGGGCGACGGCACTTTCCAGAACCGAGGTAACCTCCGCATCGACGGTGGTGGGTGATGCGCCCGGGTAGTCTGCCCGGACGGAGACGACGGGACGATCAATATCCGGCAGCTCCCGGACCTCTACGCCGAACAACGCGGCGACGCCGGCAATCACGATTAGCAGGTTCAGAACAACGGCAAGATAAGGGCGCGAGACACTGAGGCCCGGAAGCCCCAATCGGCCTGAACCGCCGCCAACGCTCACGAGCCGGCCTCCAACCCGCTGCCGATAATTTTGATTGGCTTGTCCTCGGCAAGCCGCTGGGTCCCTTCGACTACAATCAAGTCGCCACGCTCCAGCGGCCCATCAACAAGAACGGTCTGGCTTCGCCGCCGGACCAGGGCCACCTCAATCTTTTCGGCGGTGTCATCCTTGACCCGCCAGACATGCATCGTCCCTCTGGAAAATTGCAAAGCAAGTTCCGGCACAACGGGGTACTGGGGCCCGGAGAGGTTTAATTGAACAGCGAAAGAGGCTCCAGGGCGCAGCAAATCCGCTTCGTTCGAGATAGCCACCCGAACCCGGGCCGTCCGGCTGTCGGCATCGATGCGGGTATCGATCGCAGAAACCGTCCCGTTGAACTCGCGATTGCCAAAGGCGGGTGTGGTCGCCGTAACCGGCATGTCTGGACTCACGCGGGAGAGCAGTTGCTCTGGCAAATCGAATTCAACGAGCAGGGTGGTCCGGTCGTCGAACGATACCACGGCCACCGCATTGTCGATCCAGTCGCCAGGCTCGACGGCCGGGAAGCCGGTTACCCCATCAAATGGCGCATGCAGGGTGCGGTCCGCCAGGGCCTGCTGAGCCCGCTCCACCTCAAGGCGGGCGATTTCCGCTGCGGTGCGTGCCTCGTCAAGCCTTGCCGCAGTGGCAGCCCCCGTCTGCCGCAGACGGCCGTAACGTTCGGCAGTGCGTTGGGCCTCTTCCAGCCGTGTTTCGGCCAGACGCAGGGCCAGACGCTGGTTCTTGTCTTCAAGCCAGAGCATAGGTTCGCCATTGGCAAAATAGGCTCCGGGCGCAATAGCCATCCGGGTGACGACACCCTCCGCTTCCGAGCGGAGGGTGACAGACCGCAATGCCCGGCCGGTTCCCACTGCCTCGAAACGGATCGTGTCGGAATCAAGCCGGACCGTTTCGACAATGACGGGTAGGCGCCGTTCGCTCTTCGCAGTAATCTCCGCAACCTGCTGGCTCGGCAGTCCGAAAATAGACCACGCTTGGCTCTCTATCAGCCATACGGCGGCTGCTGCGACGACAATCAGCAGCGCCACGAGAGCCTGTTTCCAAAAAGCGATCGGTCCGGACACTCAATTTACCTGTGGTCGACGCTACTCGTAATATATGCATGTAGCACAGGATCCAGACCATCCCTCATCAAATCGCGCTGAAAGGTCCCTTAGTGCCATCGGAAACTACCGGCTTCGGCGGAAACTCATGGCTCTCTCAATGCGCTCCCGCGCCATTGCTTCCGCAGCGGCTCGTGGCGCCGCGTTCGATTGCTTTGCCCGGCTCAGAGACTCGTCGGTATTGCGTTCAATTTTTTCGCGGATAGCAGCGAAAGCGCCGGTTTCCGTGCCGCCGTGGTACTCGACGGAGCCGCAGATCACGCCGCCCGCGTTGGCGACAAAGTCCGGCACATTAAGAATGCCGCGTTCGTGCAAGCCTGCTTCTGCGTCCGGCGTCGCAGGGATGTTTGCGCCCTGCAAGATCAGTTTCGCTTTAACGTCGCCGACATTAGCCGCTGTGAGAACATTCGGACGCGCTGCTGGTATCCAGATATCGCAGTCGACGGCGACGATCGCGTCGCGCTCATGGCGCTGGCCTTCCGAGTGATCGCCGATACTGCCGCCGGAGAGTGAGAGGCGCCTCAGCGCCTCGACATCCAGGCCGTCGGGGTTGGCGATCATGCCGCCCGAGTCGGCAGCGGCGACCAGCACCGCACCCCGTTCGACCAGGAAACGGGCAGCGTGATAGCCGACTGCACCGTATCCCTGGACCGCCACCCTGGCGCCCTTAAGCCGGACATCGCAATAGTTCTCCGCCACTTCGGCAGCGATCGCGAGGCCGAAGCCCGTCGCACCGATTTCGTCCAGCGGAATTCCGCCCAATTCCATCGGCAAACCAATCGACCGGCCGACCTCGTCCCGGATCCAGGCCATGCATTCCTCGTTCGTGCCCATATCCGGGCCCGGAATGTAGGAGACAATCTCGCGAAGCCCGCGGGCGAAGGCGCGGATCAATGCCTCCTTTTCGGCCGTCGGCATCTGAGGGTCGGCCGCAATCACGCTCTTCGCGCCGCCATGGGGCAGACCTGCGGCCGCGTTTTTGTAGGTCATGGCGCGGGCCAGGCCGAAGCACTCTTCCAGGGTGACATCCGGCGCCATCCTGGTGCCGCCGATGGCGGTGCCGGCCGCGGTGTTGTCAACGACGATGATGGCTTTGAGGCCGAAAGCGGGATCGTAAAGCTCGACGACTTTCTCAGGGCCAAGATCGTCAGCAAAGGCGAAGGCCATGGCTCACTCCTTTATCGGGCTTTGTCCAAAATCAGTTTTCACCGCGGTGAGAAAACGGGCCGCCTCGCCACTGCTTACCGCGTGATGATTCAAGGGGAGGGCGAGGGAGCGGCCAGCTGGCGGTTTCGGGCTTTCCTTTCGCAAAGGCATTTTGCGCGCCCGGCTATCCGGTTCCGGTTCCGTCTTGGCCTTCAGGCACCTAACGAGGGACCCGGTTTCCGCGCGGTCTCCCTCCTCGAAACCGATGAAAGACGTGCCGAGCTCGACCATTCCATCCGCCTCGCCATAGATCTGCATGATCTGGTCCGAGAAAGGCGTGCGGACTGCCAAAACCGCCTCGTCCGTCTCAACCGAGACCAGCGGCCGGCCGGCCAACACTCCGTCGCCTTCGCGCACATGCCCGTGGACGATTTCGGCTTCTTCCAAGGCTTCGCCCAAATCATCTTCGGCCAGATCGGGCAGGTTGAATATTTTCATGGGTAGGCCATCACATCTTGGGCGGCGCGGACGATCCACTCCAAGCCTGGGAGATAGTGATGCTCCCGCCGGGGCAAAGGCACGATTGTGTCATAGCCCGTCATCGGCAGATCGGCGTCAATAACGGACAGCGGCCCGTGTTCCGGGATCCGTGCTGCAACTTCTCCGCCGCAGAGCCCGTCAGTCGCCTCTTGCACGATGATGGCGTGCACAATGATGGCGCGGCCAGTTTGCTCCAGGGGCGCAAGGATCGTTTTTTTAGCATCGCCTCTAGGCTCTCAGAACGCTGATCTGGCGCATGAAGGCTGCCGCTGTAGGGCGTCCAGGATCGCCGCCCAGGTCACTCGTCCGCGTGCGCGGACCGCTTCGGCCGCCGTCAATTCGGATGGCTCAGTCCTCCGCCTCATTTGAAGGTCACGGCGAAGTCGGTCACATCGGCGTACGCGCTTCCGCGCTCGTCAACAGTCCTGGTCAGCCCAAAAACCTTGTTGATTGAGGCGAGAAAGGCGCGATCGGGAGCAAAAAGCGGAAGACCCGATTGCGGCTGACCTGAGGTGGCAAGATAGGGGGATGGTTCGCAATGTGCCCCTCTGTTTATTGCCGAGCCTGTCCAGCCGTACCGTTGACACATGTTAGTGCGCCCGAATGGCAAAGCATTTGATCTAAGTCATGGGCAGACGGTGTCCCGCGAGTTGATGGTAGTCTGCCAGATGCGGATAGAGGTGCCAATGTCAGTAAGAGCCGCTTCAAGCTCCGACATGGCCGGATTGCTGGCGCAAGCCGATTTTGGCGTGTTGATTCGAATGCTTGCCGACGAGGGCTATACCGTGATCGGTCCGCGCGTCGAGGCGGAGGCCGTGACTTACCGCGAAATTCAGCACGCGGACGAACTGCCGGCCGGCTGGGGCAGCCGCCAGGAGGGCGGCCGCTACCGCCTGGAGCGCCGGCGGGACGACGCGCTGTTTGGCTATGTGCAAGGCGTGCAGTCCTGGCGGCCGCATTTGTTCCGCCCCTCGCGCACCCTATGGCGGGCGCAGCGGACCGAAGAGGGATTCGAATTCGCAACACCGGATGAGTCCGCGCCGAAGCTCGCTTTCCTCGGCGTGCGCGCTTGTGAGATCGCGGCAATTGATTTGCAGGACCGGGTATTTTCCCAGGGCGCAGCGCCGGATCCCGATTACAAGACCCGCCGGGAGAGCCTGCTTATCGTTGCTGTGCAATGTACGGAAGCAGGGGATACGTGTTTCTGCACATCCATGGGCACCGGCCCGGCGGTGGAATGGGGCTACGACCTGAAGCTGACCGAACTCATCGACGGCGACCGGCATGTCTTTCTGGTGGAGTCCGGTAGCAGCAAGGGCGTGGCATTGGCGGCTGGTCTCCCCCTCATGTCCGCCGACGATACGGACCGGGAGAGTGCGCGCACGCGCACCGAACAGGCCGCCGGCGCCATGGGACGCAGCATGGAAACGGCAGGACTGAAAGAGCTGATCCAGGAAAACCAGGAGCATTCGCGCTGGGATGCGGTGGCGGAGCGCTGCCTTGCCTGTACGAACTGCACGCTGGTCTGCCCGACCTGCTTCTGCAACACAACCGAGGACGTCACCTCACTTGACGGACAATCGACGGAGCGGCGCCAGCGCTGGGATTCCTGCTTCACTTTCGATCATTCCTACCTGCACGGCGGTTCTGTGCGCACCACGGTGGCAGCGCGCTACCGCCAGTGGATGAGCCACAAGCTCGCCCACTGGATCGACCAGTATGGCGACTCCGGTTGCGTCGGCTGCGGCCGTTGCATCACGTGGTGTCCCGCCGCCATCGACATCACCGAGGAGGCGGCCGCCCTTCGCGAAGCTGTCGAAGGAGGCGTTTGAGCCATGGAAACGAAATCGCTCGATCAACTCATTGCCGCGCACCCCTTTTTTCAGGGGCTTTCGTCGGACATCTGCGCACTGATTGCCGGCTGCGGTCATAATGTGCGGTTCGATGCGGGGCAGCGCATCTACCGGAAGGGTGACCCCGCCGACATCTTTTATGTCATCCGCCATGGCCGCGTAGCCTTGGAAATGCCCAGCGGTGGCCGGCCGACCGTGTTCGAGACACTCGGTGGAGACGACATTCTGAATGCCTCCTGGTTGGTGCCGCCTTACCAGTGCGCCTCCGATGCGCGGGCGGTGGAGACGACACGCGCAATTGCGTTCGACGCCGTCTGCCTTCGCGGGAAGTGCGATGCGGACCATCACGTCGGCTATGAACTGATGAAACGCTTTGTCCCCGTGATGGTCGACCGGCTCAGCCATGCCCGCATGCAGGCGATGGATCTGTATTCACCGGCGGCGGCTTCCTGATGCCAAAGGCGATGGCAGCCGAGCCCTATGTGCCAGAGGTATGGCGGGTGGCGGACCGGTTCGAGGAAACGGCCGACACGGTCACGCTGACGCTCGCCCCACCCGACGGTGTCGATCCCGGCGCTTTTTTGCCGGGCCAGTTCAACATGTTGTACGCCTTCGGCTTCGGTGAGGTGCCGATCAGCATCAGCGGGAGTGCAGCGGCGGATGGAAAGGTGCTCCACACTGTCCGGGGTGTCGGGCGGGCTACCCGGGCAGTAGCGGCAACCGAGCCTGGAGGGACGATCGGTGTCCGCGGCCCATTTGGATCTGCCTGGCCGGTCGGGGAGGGCCGCGGCAAGGACCTTCTTTTCCTGGCAGGCGGTGTTGGTTTGGCGCCGCTGCGGGCCGCCATCCATGAGGCGGCTGATAATCGTACAGCCTTTCAGAACATCGGGGTCCTATATGGTGCGCGCAATCCGCAAAGCCTGCTGTTCCGACAAGATCTGTCCCGTTGGCGCGACCGTGCTGACGTTGAGTGCGAGGTGACAGTCGACCATGCCGGTCCCGAATGGCGCGGCCATGTCGGCGTGATCCTCAAGCTCATTGAGAATTTTTCCTTCGATCCTGCAAAGGCCATGGCCTTTATTTGCGGGCCGGAAATCATGATCCGCGGGTCCGTCGATGCTCTGATCAAGCGGGGGCTTCCGCAACAGGCCATCCATGTTTCGATGGAGCGCAACATGAAGTGCGCCATCGCGCGGTGCGGTCACTGCCAGTTCGGTCCGCACTTCGTCTGCAAGGACGGCCCGGTCTTCCGCTACGACCGCATTGCGCCCCTCCTTGCCGTGCCGGAGATGTGAGCCGATGACTGCCGCCCCCACGACCACCTCCGCCAAGCCGAAGCTCGCCGTCTGGAAATTCGCTTCCTGCGACGGCTGCCAGCTCTCGATCCTCGACCTTGAGGACGAACTCTTGGCCCTCGCAGGCAGGGTCGAGATCGCCTATTTCCTGGAAGCCTCCAGCAAGACGGTCGAAGGACCCTACGATCTATCCCTTGTGGAAGGCTCCATCACGACGGTCCACGACATCGAGCGCATCCGCACGGTGCGGGAGCAGTCGCGCAGGCTGGTGAGTATCGGCGCCTGTGCAACGGCAGGCGGCATTCAGGCATTGCGCAACTTTGCCAATATCGAGGAGTTCAAGCGCGCGGTTTATGCGCGGCCGGAGTATATCGAGACGTTGGCGACCTCTACCGCCATCGCCGATCATGTCGATGTTGATTTCGAGTTGCGGGGATGCCCCGTCAACAAGGAGCAAGTGCTCGAGTTCGTGTCGGCCTTCTTGGTTGGGCGCGATCCGGTCATCAGCGGCGACAGTGTATGCACGGAGTGCAAGCGGCGCGGCAATGTCTGCGTGGCCGTCGCGCATGGCACGCCCTGCCTTGGTCCGGTTACCCATGCTGGCTGCGGCGCAATCTGCCCTGCTTATAATCGAGGCTGCTACGGTTGCTACGGCCCGTGCGCTGGAGCGACAATGCCGGCGTTCTCGCGCATGCTCGCATGGCAGGGGGCCAACGCGCCGGAAACGAGACGGTATCTTCGCACCTTCAACGCCAACGCGCCGGCCTTCCGGACGGAAAGCGAACGCCATGACCCGAAGAACCATCAAGGTTGATTACCTGGCCCGGGTCGAGGGGGAGGGCGCGCTGCATGCCCGCATCGTCAACGGCGGGGTGGAGCATGTCGAACTGAATATCTTCGAGCCGCCGCGGTTTTTCGAGGCGTTGCTGCGCGGACGTGAGTTCGGGGAGGCGCCGGACATTACCGCCCGAATCTGCGGCATCTGTCCGGTCGCCTACCAGATGAGCGCGGTTCACGCGATGGAAGTGGCCTGCGGCGCCAGCCTGCCTCAGCCGCTGCGGGACCTTCGGCGGTTGATGTATTGCGGCGAGTGGATCGAAAGCCATGTGCTCCACGCGTTCATGCTGCACGCGCCGGACTTTCTCGGCTATGACAACGTGGTCGGCATGGCGAAGGACCATGCCGACGTAGTGCAGCGTGCCCTTCGGATGAAGAAGGCAGGTAACGCCGTGATCGCCACGCTCGGCGGGCGGGAGGTGCATCCGATCAACGCCAAGGTCGGCGGCTTCTATCGTGCGCCGAACCGCGAAGAGATCGCAGCCCTGCGGGACGAGCTTGGCTGGGGGCGCGACGCAGCAGCGGAAGCCCTTGCCTGGGCCTCGAAACTGGACTACCCGGCGTTCGAGCGCG
>CAYYSC010000135.1:0-8069 GCA_964474065.1 uncultured Rhodospirillales bacterium
CTACACGGCTCTGAACACTCTTTCCCTACACGACGCTCTTCCGATCTGGATGACCTGTTGGTAATCGCGGCGGGGGGGCCGGCGGGCGGCTTTGGCGCGGTCATCCCGCCTTGGTTCGGCCCGAAGAGCAAGGCCTGCACCGTCGCCATCGGCGCCTGCGTCGATTGCGAAATTCAATAGAGAGAAGGAGACGGCTCACCCCATGAGCATTGAAGTTCTGGACCCTACCTACGGGGGCGGTGCGAACGCGTTCGCCCTAGCCGGCCGTCTTGCCTCGCTGGAAGGCAAGACGGTCGGCATAATCTCTAACGGCAAGCGGGGCACACGGCCCTTCTTCGCGTCTTTGGAGAAGTATCTAAAACAGGCCGGAGCGGCGAGGGTAGTCTGGCATACCAAGGCGAACTATAGCGCCCCGGCGGAAGCCTCCATCACCGCCGACGTCAAGAACTGGGACGCAGCGTTCGTCGGCATTGGCGACTGAGGCAGTTGCTCGTCGTGCAGTTTGCATGACGCCATAACTGTCGAGAAGCTGGGCATCCCTGCGGTGGGTGTGATGACCACCCGCTTCGTAAGCGCCGCCGATCTGATGGCCCGTGTTTTGGGGGCGGACGGCTATCGCTACGTTGCTATCGAACATCCCATTAGCAGCGCCGACGAGGAAGCCCTTGACGCTGAAGCCAAGCAAGCCTTGAACGAAGGACTTGCCATTTTAAGTGGTTAGAAACTGTACTGCCCCTCCGGTTTGGCTTAGCGGACGGGCAGATCGGTTTCCCTTAAAATCCCAAGTCCTGAGACTTGGAAACCCTTATTTTATCGCTCCGCCTCGGTCCTCATCTTTGTGATCAAATCGTCGACGCTATTTCGTTGCAGGAAAGAATTGAACTCCTCCCGCTGCGAGATCAACTGGCTCACGTCTTCCACCACGACATCTATCACGGCAGAATCATCGTTTGCGGTTCGCACTCGCCAATCAATCGCTACTGGCGGCTGGTTCGGTCTAATCACTCGGGTACTGACCATTGTGTCTTTTTCATTGAGTTCGCGGGAACCCTCAACACGAAGTTCTTCCCCTGAATAGGAGCCGACACGGCTAGCATAGACGTTACGGACATATTGCTTAAATGCTTCAGTAAAATCTTCTTTCTGTTCCTTGCTGAGTCGCCGCCAGTGTTGACCGAGCACGAACCGTGCCATGAAATCCATGTCCAGGTATTTTCCGAACAATGGCTTCAAGCGCTGTTGCCGCTCGCTTGAACTGAGTTCCTGGTTGCTCAATACCCCCAGGGCTTCGTCCGCTAGAGAATTAATAAGACTGGTCGCCGGTTTTTCTGCTGCCACGGCAGGCATGGAAACGGACGCGACCACGATAAATAGCGCCGACCAAATCAATTGCTTCACGCTAGAACCTCCAGAAACGGGGCGCTGCCATCCGTGATGCTAGGCGCCCTTGAGGGGATGGGTACGCTGCTCAGCTTTAAGAGAAAAAGAACAAAAATAGGCCATACATGGACAAGCCGCATCGCACGGCCGCTGCAATTGTTCTTAAGCGGAGCCCGGAGTCGCTTGCCCATGATATCCCGTTTGCTCTTCATCCCAGTTTGGGCCTCGTTGCTATTGAATTGTATCATTGGGAGCCCGGTGCAAGGGCAATCTCCGTGGATGGCGGACGGTGGGGTGGTGGCAGCCCCGAAGGGCTTTACGGCTTACTGCCTGAACCCTGGCGGCCACCTAAGGGGTTGCGAATCCGGCACGCCCGTCATCGTGGATTGGCGCCGGGAAAGAGCCGCTGGGTTGGAAGCCTTTAACCGACGAATGAACGCGCGTATCCGTTATCAGGAGGACAGGAAGCGTTTCGGTGTGTCCGATCGGTGGCTTGCCGCGATCGCTACGGGTGACTGCGAAGATATTGCGCTTGCCAAAAGGGGCGCCTTGGTGGCTGCGGGATGGCCGCCCGGCGCACTCTGGCTCGCCCTTGGGTGGACACCGAAAACCGGAACGCATGCCGTGCTCGTGCTGCGCACCGACGAAGGTGATTATGTCCTCGACAACCGCTCCGATGGACTACGCCTTTGGCATGAGACCGGGCTTCACTGGCTAATCCGCCAACGCCCTGACACGGTCGAGCGTTGGGAAGTGATCCGCACGGCCGGTTAGCAGGAACGGGCTGCGCACTGGACGCAGCCGTCATTTTTCGAAAGGATACGCGCCACCCTCCTGGCTTCTAAAAAAAGGAACGGACCCATGGCGCGCATTCCCTACATCACCCGGGACCAAGTCTCTCCCGATGCTCTTCCCGAGTTCGATGCGCTGACCGGCTATGGCCCGTTCGGACACCTCGCAGGCGCCATGGGCCATCGGGGACCGATCCTTCGCAATGCGACGCGGATGCTGGCCGAACTGCGGGAAGAAGGGGTCCTAAAGCGCCGTTACCTCGAATTGGCTCTCGTGGCGGTCTCCCAGATGAACCAGTGCGATTACTGCGTTGCCCATCATGGCCCAATGCTGACCGTCGAGGGCGTGTCGCCGGAAGGTCTGCTGACCTTGCTCGACTACGGAAATCACCCTGAACTGGACGAGGTCGACCGCTTGGTGGTGGAATATGCCAAGCAGGTCACGCTGGACCCGAACCGCACCCGGGACGAGATCTTCGACCGGCTTCGGACCCATTTCAGCAATGCTGAAATCGTTGAATTGACTTGGCGCATCGCCCTCTGCGGCGCATTCAACCGCTTTAACGATGTGCTGCAGCTTGAGATCGAGAACGAAGCGCACAGCGTCGCTTCAGCCGCCTAGGCACCGGACAAGGCAGACAAGATGGTATGGGTTATCGGTGTCGACGTTGGCGGCACGTTCACGGACTTCTTTGCGGCCGAGGCTGAGACCGGCCGGCAAGAAGTGTTCAAGCGGCCATCGACCCCAGACGATCCGGCCCGTGCCGTGTTGGAAGGACTGCGGGAGATGGCGGCCCACACGGGCGTTTCTTTGGGTGAGACAGGACGGGTTGCGCACGGCACCACGGTCGCGACCAACGCGCTGATCCAACGCAAAGGGGGCCGGGTTACCTTGGTCACGACCAAGGGCTTTCGTGACCTGCTGGAGATCGGCCGGCAGGTTCGGCCGCATATGTACGATCTGCAACTCGATCAGCCCGAGCCGCTGGTACCGGAAGAGCGCCGCCTGGAAGTGTCAGAACGGGTCACCGCGGGCGGACGCGTGGTTACGCGGTTGGAGCCGAAAGAGATCGAGCGCGTCGTCGAAGCGGTCGCCCAGACGCACGCACAGGCATGCGCCGTTTGCCTCCTGTTCTCATTCGAGTCGCCAGCGCACGAACATGCCATCGGCATGGCCCTGGCGGACGAGGTGCCGGGTCTGCTGCTTTCGCTTTCCAGTGAGGTTCAGCCGGAGTTCCGAGAGTACGAGCGGTTCACCACCACAGTGATCAACGCTTACCTGCAGCCGGTAATGGCCGGTTATGTGGGGCGGCTGGCGCATGAGGTGGGGCAGATTGCACCGACCGCCCGCCTCGGTATCAACCAATCATCCGGTGGCCTGATGACGCCGGAACAGGCGCAGAAGTTTCCAGTGCGCACCGCACTTTCCGGCCCGGCGGCGGGCGCGATGGGGGCGGCTGCGGTCGCGCGGAGGTGCGGTACGCCGGATGTGATCACCCTCGACATGGGGGGCACGAGCGCGGATGTGGCATTGATGCGGGGTGCCGAGCCGGCGGTGGCGTTTCAGCGGAGCGTCGCCGGCTTCCCGATCCGGCTGCCCATGGTGGATATCGACACGGTGGGGGCAGGGGGCGGCTCGATCGCTTGGTTCGACCGTGACGGCCTCCTCAAGGTCGGCCCGCAGAGCGCTGGCGCGCTACCCGGTCCCGCTTGCTACGGCAAGGGAGGCAATGAGCCAACGGTCACTGATGCGAACCTTGTGTTGGGCCGACTTGCGCCGCGCGGCCTCCTCGGTGGTGGCATGGCGCTGGACGCCGACCTAGCCCGGAAGGCTTTGAAGCCGGTGGCTGACCGGCTTGGCATGGGTCTGGAAAAGGTGGCGCAAGGGATCATCGACATCGCGGTCGCCAACATGGTCCGTTCCATTCGGACGGTTTCGGTAGAGAAAGGCCACGATCCCCGCGATTTCGCGCTGATGCCATTCGGCGGTGCCGGGCCGCTCCACGCACGGGCGGTAGCGGTGGAACTCGGCATCACCCGAATGATTATCCCGCCGGCACCCGGCATTTTGTGCGCGGAGGGCCTCATCGTCGCCGACCTGAAAGAGGATTTCGTCGCGGCCGAGCGCATGACGGTCGATGAGGCCTCCCTCTCGGCAGCGGGTTCACGGGTAGGCGATCTGATCGACAAAGCGCACGCTTGGCTCGCCGCTCAACATGCCGGAACAGCCCGCCTTAGCCTTGCCGCCGATATGCGGTATAAGGGGCAGAATTTTGAACTAACGGTGGCCTTGGGGGAAGGGATCGCAGCCGCCGATACCTTGCCTTCGCCGGAAGATATGCGGGCGAAGTTTTTCGCCGCCCACGAAAAGGCATACGGTTACCATAACCCACACGATCCCGTAGAAATCGTGGCCTTGCGCCTCACCGCCCGCGCTTCGCTTTACCATGAACCGGCTGTACTGCCGATCCCGAAGGAGCGACCAGCGTTGCCCGGCCCACGCGAGTCCCGCAATGTCTGGTTCTTGCCTGATCATGAGTCGGGGGCGGTGCCAGTCTATGAGCGCACCGACCTGCGGCCTGGCATGGTGCTGGGTGGACCTGCCGTTATCGAGCAGTTGGACGCAACCACGCCGCTCGATCCGCGCGACAAGGCGGAAGTCGCGCCGGATGGCAGCCTGATCGTCACCCTCGGCAGCGGGGACCATGGCGGAGGCCCGAGCGCATGAGCCGGCTGGATCTGATCAGCCTGGAGATTTTCTCGAACGCGCTGCGGTCAATCACCGACGAGACCTTCGTCGCCCTGATGAAGTCGGCTTACTCGACCAATATCAAGGAGCGGCATGATCATTCGACCGCCATCATGGATGCCCGCGGCAACCTGATTGCACAGGCGGAAAACTCTCTGCCCATCCATCTTGCGAGCATGGAAGGGCTCATGCGCACCCTGCTGCGGAAATATGGCGAAAACATCCGCGAGGGTGACCTGTTCGTCGCCAACGATCCGCATGTGGCGGGCGGTACTCATTTGCCGGACATCAACCTGGCCATGCCTGTTTTCGGGGAAGGGCGGTTACTAGGTTTCGTTGCCAATATCGCCCATCACGCGGACGTTGGCGGTATGGCGCCGGGCTCCATGAGCGGCGGTATGACAGAGATTTACCAGGAGGGTCTGCGCCTCCCCGTCATGCGCCTGTTCGATCAGGGAGAACTGGACGAAGAACTGCTGGAACTGATCCTGCTGAATGTCCGCCTGCCCGTGGAGCGCCGGGGCGATTACTACGCCCAGATAGCGGCTTGCCGTCTAGGTGCCCGGCGATTGGCGGAGGTTGTCACCCGCTACGGCACGGCGACGACCGAAGCTGGTTTCGGCCAGATTCTTGAACGCTCCGCCGAGCGCATGCGACGCGCGCTGGCCGGCATTCCCGACGGCACCTACACCTTCCGGGATGCGATGGACGATGACGGAGTTGGCAATGAAGACCTCGCTATCGCCGTGACGGTCACGGCGAGGGCAGGGGAGATCAGCTTCAACTTCGACGGCACCTGCCCGCAGACGCCGGGCAACGTTAATTGCACCATGAACGCGACGGTCGCCGCCGTCACCTACGCGATCAAGGCGTTGCTGGACCCGGATGCACCCAACACCCAATCGGTAATCGAGTCGGTCAAAGTTACTGCGCCGGCGGGTTGCCTCATTAACTGTTCCTTTCCCGCGCCGGTGGCGGGGCGCGCGCATACCTGCCAGCGGATTATCGACGTCATATTGGGCGCTCTGGCCGATGCATTGCCGGACCGGGTGACGGCCGCGCCGAACGGGGCCAACACCATGGCCGTGTTCAGCGGCATCCATCCCGGAACGGGGCAGGGATACGTTTACCTGGAGACCGTCGGCGGCGGCGGGGGCGCCCGCGCAACGAAGAACGGCAAGGATGGCGTGCAGACCGGAATCACCAACACTTCGAACCTTCCGGTCGAGGCAATTGAGCAGGAATACCCGCTCCTGGTAGAAGAGTATGGCTTGGTGCCGGGCTCGGGCGGAAAGGGGAAGTTCTATGGGGGACGCGGCATCCGCAGGGTGGTGCGACCGGTCGGCCATACCTGCATCTTTAACGGTGTCGGCGAACGCTTCCGCCTCAGCCCCTGGGGGCTGTTCGGCGGTGAAGCAGGGAAACCGGGCCGCTTTGCGCTGCGGGAAGCCGACGGCAGGGACGCGGCCTTGCCGCCGAAGACCGGCAATCGCAACTTGGGGCCCGACCAAGCGGCAATCTTCGAATCGCCGGGTGCCGGCGGCTATGGGAAAGGCGGAAGCAAATGACCTATGACTTTGTCGTCCGGAACGGAATGGCGGTTCTCCCGGCCGGCCTCCTGCCCTGCGATATTGGTGTTCGCGGCGGCAAGATCGTGGCGCTCGGTTCGATTCCGGCTGGCCAGAGCGGGGAGGAGATCGACGCCACGGGACTGACCGTGCTCCCAGGCATGATAGACACCCAGGTGCACTTCCGGGAGCCGGGTGGCGAGCACAAGGAAGATCTGGCCACCGGCTCGCGCGCGGCGGTTCTCGGTGGCATTACCGGCGTATTCGAAATGCCTAACACCAACCCCTCCACCAGCACCGCGGCGGCACTGGAGGAGAAACTCGCCCGCGCCAAGGGCCGGATGTGGTGTGAACATGCTTTCTATGTCGGGGCCACGCCGGACAATCTGGCGCTGCTGCCTGAATTGGAACGGCTGCCGGGCGCTTGCGGCGTGAAAATGTTCATGGGTTCGTCGACAGGCTCGCTGCTGGTCGAAGAGCCCGGAGCCATCGCTCAGGTGCTGCGAAATGGAAAACGCCGTGTTGCCGTGCATGCAGAGGACGAGCCGCGCCTGCGTGAGCGCAAGTACATCGCGGACAACGCCGGTCACCCCCGGGCGCACCCGGACTGGCGCGATCCCGTCACGGCGCTGAATGCCACCCGGATGTTGGTCGAATTGGCCCGGGAGGCCGGGCGGCGGGTGCATGTGCTGCACATCTCGACGGGCGACGAGATGGATTTTCTGGCGACGCAAAAGGACATTGCGACCGTCGAAATAACACCGAACCACATTACTCTGGAAGCGCCGGACTGCTACGATCGGCTTGGTACGCATGCGCAGATGAACCCGCCGGTGCGTGATGAAAAACACCGGCGGCGGATCTGGGCGGCGGTCGCGGACGGCACCGTCGATATCATCGGTTCTGACCATGCCCCGCACACCGCGGACGAAAAGGCCAAAGCGTATCCCGCGACCCCTTCCGGCATGCCCGGCGTCCAGACGACATTGCCCCTCATGCTAACCCATGTGAACGAAGGCCGGTTGTCGCTGCTACGTCTGGTCGATCTGATGGCGCATGGACCCAATCGCGTCTGGGGGATCGCCGGAAAAGGCCGCATTGCAATGGGTTACGACGCAGATTTTACGCTCGTAGATATGATGGCGGAGCGGATGATCGAAGCGTCTTGGCTGGCAAGCCGCGCAGGGTGGTCGCCCTATGAAGGAGTTGCCTGCAAAGGCTGGCCGGTCGGAACGATCATCCGTGGCCAACAGGTGATGCGGGACGGGGAAGTGTTGGGTGAACCGAGCGGCGCCCCCTATCGCTTCCACGAGACGCTGGCTGCCGGGTCATAACCGGCCTTTCGCAACGCCGGTCGCGACGCTATATCCCTGCACTTCGAATGAACGCGCACGCGAGGACGCCATGGCGGCTCCGACGTATTACATCACCACGCCGATCTATTATGTGAACGACGACCCGCACATCGGCCACGCCTACACGACGCTGGCCTGCGATGTGCTGGCGCGGTTCAAGCGGATGGACGGCTACCGCGTGTTCTTCCTGACCGGCACGGACGAGCACGGCCAGAAGGTGGAGAAG
>CAYYSC010000136.1:0-7999 GCA_964474065.1 uncultured Rhodospirillales bacterium
CAGCCTCAAGAGCCACCAGACGGCGGGCAGAGCCAGCAACCCCGCCAGCAGCCAGGGCTGAGCGAAACCAAGGAGGCCGATTTCAAGCATGGGCAGCCCTCCGGCCAAGGCTTACAGCCTGATATAGCGCCAGCAGTGCTGGCAGCGGCGAAGCATCGGTCAGGTGTTGCCGGTACGTCCAGCCGCGTCGGGCACAGATGGCCGCCAGCCCGCGAGTGTGTGCCTGGAAACGTTCCGTATAAGCCTCGATGAGATCTTCCGCTCGGCGAAGAAGCAGTTCACCTTCGCCTTCCGGTCCTTCCAGGCGGATGCGACCGCTCAGATCCAGCCGTTCTTCCGCCGGGTCAAGCACCTGGATCAAATGCCCCCTGACGCCCGGCGCGCTCAGGCTGCCGAGACGCCGTTCCCATTCTTCCAAAGAGTGCCAGCCGTCTGTGAACAGGAACACCGTGCTGTGGCGCGGCAGGCCCGCAATCGGCGGCAGACTGCTCGTCTGGTTGCTGCGTCCCAGTCTGTCGGTGATCCGGGGCAAGGCGGCCGGAGATTGGCCCATGGGCCGCGTGCCAGCGCCGTCCAGCAGCCCGACGCGCTCCCCACTCCGCAGCAAAAGGGCAGACAGGGCCAGCATCAGCACGGCAGCGCGATCACGCTTCTCGGGTCGTTTGGGGCCGCCCGCGTAGGCCATGGAAGGGGACTGGTCCAGCCATAGCCAGAAGCTCTCTGCCGTCTCCCATTCGCGTTCACGGATATACAGGCGCGCGTCGCTTCGGCCAGACCGCCGCCAGTCGATCTCGCGCAGGGAGTCCCCCTGGCGGTATGACCGGAACTGCCAAAAACTGTCACCCGAACCTGGGCGCCGCCGACCGTGACTGCCGAGTGAGACAGTCGCCGCAACCCGAAGGGCTTGCAGGCGCAGGTCCGGCATGCGCGCAGACCACTCTTCGGCTTCATGGCGGAGGCGGGAAGCGGGAAGCGCCGTCAACCGAGCACCGTCATGAGATCGTTGATGATGTCGTCAGTTTCAACGCCTTCGGCGCGGGCAGCATAGGTGAGGCCGATACGGTGGCGCAGAACCGGGGACGCCAACGACTTCACATCGTCGAGCGACGGAGCATAGCGACCGTCGATCAGGGCGCGAGCCCGGCTCGCCAGCATCAGGGCTTGCGCCGCGCGGGTACCGGGGCCCCAATCAAGATATTCTTTCACTCGTTCCAAGGCCTCTGGTTCTTCGGGCCGGCCAGCGCGCACCATATCCAGGATGCCGTCCATCACCTTTTCGCCTACTGGCATGTGGCGCACCAAGCCCTGCGCCGCGATCAATTCCGCAGCGGTCATTGCCTGTTTCGGCGGTTCCTCAGCGGCGCCGGTGGTGGCAACCAGGATGGCCGCTTCTGTCTGCCGGTCCGGGTAGGGCACGCGAATGTCGAACAAAAACCGGTCCAACTGCGCTTCCGGCAAAGGATAGGTGCCTTCCTGCTCGATCGGGTTCTGTGTGGCGAGCACGGTGAAGGGCTTGGGCAGGTCCCGGTGTTCGCCGGCGACCGCGACCCGCCGTTCCTGCATGGCCTGCAGCAGCGCCGACTGTGTACGCGGGCTCGCGCGGTTGATTTCGTCAGCCATCAGAAGCTGGGTGAAAACGGGGCCTTCAATAAAACGGAAATGCCGCCGTCCAGTCTCGTCCTCCTCCAGCACTTCGGAGCCGAGAATGTCGGCCGGCATCAGATCCGGCGTAAACTGGACGCGTTTGGCGTCCAATCCAAAGACCACGCCCAGTGTTTCGACCAGCCGCGTCTTGCCAAGACCAGGGACGCCAACCACGAGCGCATGGCCCCCTGCCAACAGCGAGATCAGCACCTGATCAATGACGTCTCGCTGGCCGAAGAAAACATGGCTCACCGCTTCGCGGGCTTGGTCCAGGCTGGCGGCGATCCGGTCGACTTCGGCCACAAGGTCGTTGGCGGCTTCGGCAGTGTGAGGCTCGGCCATAGAACAGGGCTCTCCAGTTGAACTCGATCTTTGATACTATGGCGCGAACTATTCGGATTGGCGAGGCGTACGGCGTTGTTGCCGCATTCACGATCTCGCGTGATGGCGCAGGAATTACCTCAGGACCGCGGAAGCGGTGTCCGGGTCTTTCGGATGGGGGCACTGCCCAGGGGAGATCCGGATTGCAGCCGCCGCGTCCGAGAACGAGCACCGGGGAAGTGGCGGTGCCGATGGGGGTCAGAACACGCCCATGCTGAGGCCGGCCGCCATGGCGGCGCCCAGGTCGCGGCAAAGGGCGAGTTCTGCCTCCGGAATGGTCTTCGGTGCAAGGATTGCTTCTGGCGTCTGCGCATGGGTGCAGACGATGAGCGGCGGTTGCACTTCTTTCAGCCGCCAGCCGGTGACGATGCGAGAGACTTGGCGCGCCGCGTTCGACCCGTCCGAGCCGGCGCAGACCATTTGTGCATAAGGGCGCCCCTCTATGGGGCCCAGGAGGGGGTAATAGCAGCGGTCGAAAAAATCCTTCATGACACCCGCGAGAGCGGCCAAGTTCTCGGGTGCGCAGAAGATGTACCCCTCTGCCGCGAGTAGATCGTCCGGTTCGGCCTGATCAGCCGTCTTCAATGTTGTCGGGCCTTCTGCCTGAGCCGCCGCGGCTGCCGCCTCGGCCATCTGACGGCTGCCCCCGGTTTTCGAATGGTAAACGATGAGAAGTGCCATGATCGCGCGCCCGTCCCTCATGCCGGTTAGCTTTGGGCCAAGTAGATAGGGACTCGATCTCCGGGTTCACGCCGAAGCGTGCCCCGGAAACGGGCTTTTCAAGAGCGCTCAGACAACGCGCCAATGCGCAAGCGAGTAGGGCGGGTCGTTGTCGGTGTGGTGCTCGAACACCACCTCAACGTCGGAGCCGATCACCACGTCCTGGTAGCGGTCGCCGAGCAGGTTGCCGATCATGCGGATATTGTCGGCGTGCGGCAGTTCCACCAGCACGGTGATGTAGGGCTCGCCCTCCAGCGCGCGCAGGGCGGGATGGACCGGGTGCCAGGCGCGCTCCCAGGAATAGATCCTGCCCTTGCCTTCGACCTCGACCCAGTCCAGGTCGAACGAGTTGCAGTGGTGGCAGATCCATTCCGGGCCGAACTGGTGCTGGCCGCAGCCTTTGCACTTCTGCACCATGAGCTTTTCGCTCTTCAGTCCCTCCCAATAGGGGGCGGAAAGGTTGTCGCTTTCCGGCACCGGCGCGGGCAGGCCCTCGGGCAGGTAGTATTTGCTCTCTTGGGTCATAGCGTGGCCTCCGAGCCGAAGACGGAACTGGACACGGGCGTCACCATCGGGCCGGAGCACACGAGGGAGACATCAACCTTCGGCACCGGCGCGGTCGAGGTGCCGCGCAATTGGCGCACCGCCTCGATCGGCAATTCAAGCCCGTGCATGTAGCATTCGGCCAGATTCCCGCCGGACGTGTTGAGCGGCATCTTGCCGGTAGGCGCGATCAGATTTTCGAGTTGCAGGAACTCGTTGCACTGGTCGGCCTCGAGCAGGCCGTGCTCGACCAGGCTCATCAGCACGCCGCCGGTGAAGTTCTCGTAGGACTGGACCACGTCCACGTCCTTC
Source organism: uncultured Rhodospirillales bacterium (assembly GCA_964474065.1). Taxonomy (GTDB): domain Bacteria; phylum Pseudomonadota; class Alphaproteobacteria; order Bin95; family Bin95; genus JACKII01. The sequence goes on from CAYYSC010000136.1 coordinate 3,601, forward strand.
GGCCCGCAGCCCGCATTCTGCCAGAGCCGGGGCGCGACCGTGGTGAAGCTGCTGCTCGCATAGGTGGGCGCGTTGTGGGCGGGCGCCGCACAGCGATGCTCCGAACCCTGGGCCGCCCCCAGCAGATAGGCCGGCTTGTGGGCCAAGTCCTTGGCGCGCTCGGCCGGCATGAAGATCATGGCGGCAGCGCCGTCATTCTCCAGGCAGCAGTCGTAGAGCCGGAACGGTTCGACGATCCAGCGCGAGTTGTCGTATTTCTCCTCCGTCAGCGGCTTGCCATGCATGACCGCACGCGGGTTCATCTGCGCATGGTGGTAGCTCGCCATGGAGATGGCTCGCAGGGCCGAGCGGTCGACGCCATGGTCGTGCATGAAGCGCATCGCCTTCATGGCATAGCGCTGGCCGGGGCTCATGATGCCGTAGGGAAAGACGAAGGCGTTGTCGCCGGACACGGTCTTGGCCGGGGCCGCCGCACCAAAGCGCTGGAACTGGCCCTGCGCCAGCGCGCGGAACACGACGACGCAGTCGGCATAGCCGGCCGCAATCGCCGCCGCCGCCGTGCCGATGGCGGCCGAGCCGCCGCCGCCGCCGCCGCCCCACTGCATGACGCTGTATTTTAGATCCTTGATGCCGAGCGCCGCCGCCAGGCGGGAGGGCTCGTTGCGGTCGTTGGAGTACGAGCAAAACCCGTCGATATCCTTCGGGTTGATGCCCGCGTCCTCCGCCGCGTTCAGGATCGCCATCAAGGCCAGCTTGAATTCCGGATCCGGCGACTGGCCGTGCTTGTAATAGGTGGTCTCGCCTATGCCGGCGACACACACCTTTCCTTTGATACCTTGAGACATGAGCGTTTCCCGGTTGTCGTTGTTCAGGCGCCGACGAACTTGGCGTCGCGTTTTTCGCGGAAGGCCGCGACGCCTTCCGCGTGATCCTCGGTGAGGCCGGCGCGCTTTTGCAGGTCGGCCTCCAATTGCAGTTGGTCCGCATAATTGTTTTCCAGCGCGGCCCAGTACATTTGCCGGATCATGCCGAGTGCCTTCGGCCCGTCGGCTAGCCGGCGGGCGAGGCCCATGGCTTCATCCATCACGGCATAATCTTCCACCAAGCGGTTGACCAAACCCCATTCGGCGGCCGTCTCCGCCGGCAGCCGTTCGGCCAGCATGGAAAGTTCCATCGCGCGGCTCATCCCGATCAGGCGCGGCAGGATCCAGGAGGATCCGCAATCCGGGACAAGGCCAATGCGGGCGAACGCCTGCAGGAAAAAAGCGGACTTGGCCATCACCTTGAAATCACAGGATAGCGCCAAGCTCATACCTGCGCCGGCGGCAACGCCGTTGATTGCGGCGACGCTCGGGATGGACAATTCCCGCAACCGAATGAAAGTTGGATTGTACCAGCTTTCGAGATCGGTTTTCTGCTCGCCGCGCATTTCCGCGTCCCGATCCACGGGCGGCCGATCCGGATCGTTGAGATTGGCGCCCGAGCAGAAGCCCCGGCCCGCGCCGGTAATCAGAAGGCAACGCGCCGATTGATCGCCGATGGCGGCATCGAGTCTGTCCAGTGCTGCACTGATATCCTGGCGCAGACGCTGCCCGAAGGCATTGAGAGCCTCCGGATGGTTCAGGGTCATAACGGCAATGCCGTCCTTAACGTCGAGCAGGACGCGGCTCTCGGGCATGGGCGTTGTTCCTCGGCGGAGCGTTCATCGTTGACCGCCAAGTCTAAGCAGAGTTGTGCGCTGCGGCTATCCCTTCAGACCGGTCGTTTTAGACTTTTGGCGGTACGAACGCCGCGCGGGTCCCGCCGTCCACCGGAATGACGGTGCCCGTCACATAGGCCGCATCGTCACTCAACAGGAAGCGCATCACGCGAACCACGTCGATTGGTTCCGCGATCCGGCCGAGCGGCGAGTTACCGGAAGGTTTCCAGGCGCCCTGCTGGGCCGCGTCGGCCTTGCCGCTGATCATAGGGGTGTCGACCGTTCCGGGGGCGAGCGCATTGACGAGGATCCCGTACTCGGCGCACTCGGCCGCCAACACCTGGGTGAGCTGACTGACGGCCGCCTTGGAAGCGGAGTAAGCACCGCTTTCGATCTTTGGCCGGATCGCGGAGATGGAGGACATCAGGATCACCCGGCCCAGCTGGCCGTCGGCGGTGGCCGCCTGCAGCATGGGCATGGCTTCCCGGCAGCTCAGCCAGAGGCCGCGCACGTTCACGCCCATGACAAGGTCGAACTCGTCCACCGGCATGTCGACCAGCCGGCCGAGTTTCAGCACGCCGGCCGAGCAAATCAGGGCGTTCACCTTGGGCGAGTCGCCCTGGATGCCCATCATCACGGCCGCCACGGAGGCCGCGTCCTGCAGGTCGCACGGCCGCGGATGGAAACGGTCGGAGGATAGCTCGCGAGCGGCTGGTGCCAGCGCAGCCTCCGAAACATCGAGGCCATAAACGGCCCAGCCTTTGGCCAGCAGGTCGCGGGCGGCCTCCAGGCCGATGCCGGAGGCGGCGCCGGTGACAATGGCGGTGAGGGTCATGGGGCGGCTCCTATCAGGGATGGCGCGCCCGCTCCATTCGGCGGGCTTTGGCCGGGAGTCTAGCACGGACGCGGCGCGTGGCCAGATTGTTCGCCTTTGCCTGGTGGGCTATCAAAAGCGCAGGCAACACGCATTCAAGCGACCGACCAGCCGGAGGAAAAACGCCATGAGCCCGCTTTCGACCCGCCTTGATCCCGTCCTGGGCGGCGCCGTGCCCTCCGAGAAGGAAATTGGTAGCGGCCGCGCGCAAGCCGCGGTTGCAGGCGTCACGGCGCTGATCTGTAACGCGGATGGCATGCTCTACCATGCGGCGCACGGCGTACCGGATATCGGGCGGAACGAAAAACTTGCGCCCGATGCGATTTTCTACACGGCTTCGATGACCAAGGCGGTAACAGGCGCGGCCATCATGCAACTGATCGAGCAGGGCAGGCTTTTCCTGGGCGCGCCCGCTGCGGAAGTATTGCCAGAGTTGGCGGACGTCCAGGTGCTGGAAGGCTTCGACGACGACGGCAACCCGCGCCTGCGCCCGCCGAAAAGGGCGATGACGCTCCGACATCTGCTCACCCACACGTCCGGCTTCGGCTACGATGTTTGGAACAAGGAAATTCTAGAGTACCAGCGGCAGTTGGGCCTGGCGGAGCGGGGGCGGGGCATGCGCGCCGACCTGAAGCGGCCGCTGCTGTTCGATCCGGGCGAGCGCTGGAACTACAGCATCGCGATCGACTGGGCCGGCCTGATGCTGGAAGCCGTGACCGGGCAGCGTCTGGACGACTACATGGCGGAGCATCTGTTCGCTCCGCTGGGCATGGTCGACACGGGCTTCCGGGTGCCGGAGGAGAAGCGACCGCGGCAAATGACGGTGCACCGCCGCCAGGAGGACGGCTCGCTCACACCGGAAGCGCCGATGCCGCCGGAGCCTGTCGGTGACATGGACCGGGGCGGCGGCGGATTGTTCTCCACGGTGGCGGACTATGGCGCCTTCGTCCGCATGATCCTGAACAAGGGGGAGTTGAACGGCGAGCGGGTGCTGAAGCCGGAGACCGTGGCGGAGATGGGCCGCAACCATATCGGCGACATCCGCACCGTTCGCTCGGTCAGCTATCTGCCGGAAATTTCCAACGATTTCGATTTCTTCCCGGAGGTGCCGAAGGCCTGGGGACTGACCTTTCAGATCAATCTGGAGCAGGCGCCGACCGGCCGCAGCGCCGGCAGCCTGGCATGGGCGGGGCTGACCAATTGCTACTACTGGATCGACCCGGTGAAGAACGTCGGAGGCGTTTTTGCGTCTCAAATCCTGCCCTTCTTCGACCCGCAGGCCGTGAAGCTGTTCCTGGACATGGAAACGGCGGTGTATGCGGAACTGGCTCAGGTCTAGAATGGTCAAGATCTCAGATTTCACATTAAGAAACCGCCTTAAAGGAAAGCGCCCGCTATGATCGATCTCCTGCAAGTCTCGCCGCTGCCACCTTTTCTTGTGGAGCGGCTGGAGAAGGAATACGTCCTGCACGACTTCCTGAACCCGTCCGACCCTGATGCGGTGCTGGAGCGCGTGGGGCCGAAAATCCGCGGTATCCTCGCGGGCGGCATGGCAGGCCCGAATGCCAATCTGATTAACGCCCTGCCTAATCTGGAGATCATCGCCTCCTTCAGCGTGGGCTACGACGCGACGGACGTGGCGGCGGCCCAGGCGCGCGGTGTCACCGTCACGCACACGCCCGAAGTGCTGACGGGCGACGTGGCCGATCTCGCCATGACCCTTATTCTCATGACGGCGCGCCGCATCGGCGAGTCGGAGCGCTTCCTGCGCGCCGGCAAGTGGCTTCAGGGCCGGATGGATCTGGGCACGACCGTGCGGGGCAAGC
>CAYYSC010000137.1:0-7960 GCA_964474065.1 uncultured Rhodospirillales bacterium
CGCCTGTTCGTCCAGGGTCAGCAGCTTGTTCATGGCCCCACGCGCCTTGAAACTGCCGGTGACTTGCAGGCATTCGAGCTTCAGCAACAAGCGCCCGGCATCGAGCACCGGACCACGCATCGGCTGCGGGTCGAGTACAGGCGTGTGTCGAACCCGGCCCTGAATACGCTCGGCGGCCGCTCGGATCATGGGGAGGTCGACGGCGTATCCGTTCATGAGGTCGCTTCCTCCCGGCCGATCAGGGCCAGCCATTCGTCCTCGTTCAGCATGGCAACGCCAAGATCAGCAGCCTTCCGGGCCTTGCTGCCGGCGTCGGCGCCGACGACGACATAGTCTGTCTTCTTGGAGACAGAACCTGCCACCTTCGCGCCCAATGCCTCGGCCCGAGCCTTCGCCTCGGCGCGGGTCACCCGCTCGAGTGTCCCCGTGAAAACCACGGTTCTGCCGCTGACCGCCGATTCCTGCACCGGTTCCGGCGCTTCGAGAGTCACGTATTGCGCGAGGTCGGCAACGACTTCCCGATTATGCTCCTCCGCGAAGAAAGCGATCAGGTCCGCAGCCACATCCGTGCCGACCTGATCAATGGACATCAGATCCGCATAGGCTTCGCTGTCCGGATCCTGCGCCGTCGTCAGTGCGTCCACCAGCGCCTCCAGGCTGCCATAGTGCCGGGCGAGCAGCCTTGCCGTCGCCAGACCCACTTGCCGAATGCCGAGCGCATAGAGAAAGCGCTCGAGCGACACGGTCCGGCGTTCTTCGATTGCGGAGAGAAGGTTGTCTACCGACTGCTCGCCCCAGCGCTCCCGCTTTATCAGGTCCGCTCTCCGTTCCTTCAGGCGAAAGATATCGGCGGGCGAGCGGACGATCCCGTCGCTCCATAATTCCTCGATGCGTTTGGCACCCATGCCCTCAATATCGAAAGCGTTCCGGCTGACGAAATGCTTCAGGCGCTCGACCGCCTGGGCCGGACAGATCAGGCCGCCGGTGCAGCGGCGCACCGCCTCCCCTTCCGGACGTACCGCATCGCTGCCACAGACCGGGCATTGGGTGGGAAACTCGTAAGGCTCGGCATCCGCCGGCCGTTTCTCCAGGACTACCCGCACCACCTGCGGGATCACATCCCCCGCCCGCTGCACCACGACGCTATCGCCTTCGCGGATATCCTTTCGCCCGATCTCGTCTTCGTTGTGCAGGGTCGCGTTGGTGACCGTCACCCCGCCGACGAACACGGGGGCCAGCCGCGCGACCGGTGTCAGCGCACCGGTACGGCCCACCTGGATATCAATCCGTTCCAACTTGGTTTCCGCCTGCTCAGCCGGAAATTTATGCGCAATGGCCCAGCGCGGGGCGCGGCTCACCTGGCCGAGCCGTTCCTGCCAGTCCAGCCGGTCCACCTTGTAGACGACGCCGTCGATGTCGTAGTCGAGCTCAGCGCGAAGGTGGAGAAAATGCGCGTAGGCTTCCAGCAACTCGTCCACGGTCTCGCATCGGCGCGAATGCTCGTTCACCGGCATTCCCCAGGCAGTCAACTGCTCCAAAAGCGCCGAATGGGTCTCGGCAACGGGAGCCGAAAGCTCCCCATAGGAATAGGCAAGGAAACTCAATTCCCGTTCGGCCGTGATGCCGGGATCGAGTTGGCGGAGTGAGCCCGACGCGGCGTTGCGCGGATTGACGTAAAGCGGCAACTTCGCCTCCGATCGGCGATCGTTCAGCCGGGCAAACGCACTGTGGGTCATGAACGCCTCACCCCGCACTTCCAAGAGGTCGGGGGCATCTTTGATCCGGCTGGGAATATCCTTCACCGTGAGGGCATTGGCGGTAATGTCCTCCCCTTCAAGGCCGTCCCCGCGGGTCGCCGCCTGCACCAGCCGGCCTTTCTCATAGCGGAGAGACATCGACAGGCCGTCGATCTTCGGCTCCGCGACGACGGCGACCTCCGCATCCTCGGCAAGGCCCAGAAAACGCCGCACGCGGGCGAGGAAGTCTCGGACATCTTCCTCGTCGAAGGCATTCGAGAGCGAAAGCATCGGCCGTGAATGCCGGACCTTTGCAAACCCCTCCGCCGGTGAGGCACCGACCCGGTCACTCGGACTGTCGGCGCGCTTCAGGTGCGGGAATCGTTTCTCGATGGCTTCGTTGCGGCGGCGAAGCGCATCATAGGCGGCATCGTCGATCTCTGGCGCCGATTCTGCATAGTAAAGCCGGTCGTGGTGCGCGATCTCATCGGCGAGCCGCCGCAACTCCTCCGCGGCTTCGTGTTCGGTCAGTTCTTCGACCGGCTTGCCATGCCTCGGATCCTGGCTCACGCCGCGCTCTCCTCGCTGGTGACGCCGGACAGCAACAACTGACGCGCGGCGGCGCGCGCCTCCTCGGTCACGGTCTCCCCGGCGAGCATGCGGGCAATCTCCTCCCGGCGTTCCTGAGGCTTGAGCCGCCTCACTTCCGTACGCGCCCGGCCCTCATGCTCCGCCTTGCTGACATAAAAATGGTCAGCGCCGCGCGCCGCCACCTGTGGGGAGTGCGTTACCACGAGCACCTGCACTTCCTGGCCAAGCCGCGCAAGCCTCTCGCCCACGGCAGCGGCGGTCGCGCCGCCGATGCCGGCGTCCACCTCATCGAAAATCAGGGTCCCGACCGGATCGGCCGCGGCGAGCACCACCTTGAGCGCGAGCAGGAAACGCGCACGTTCGCCGCCGGACGCGATGCGCTCGATCGGCCCGAAGGGCATGCCGGAGTTCGTGCGCACGCTGAAGCGCACCCGGTCCATGCCATGCATGCCCCACTGTTCTTCCGGCAGCGGATCGATGTCGGTGCAGAAAGCAGCTTTTTCCAGCCGGAGCGGGGCGAGTTCATGAACCACGGCCCCATCCAACCGCCTGGCCGCCTCCCCCCGCGCGGCGGAGAGTGCCGCCGCCTTTTCCCGGAATGCCGCTTTCGCCAAGGTGGCGGCTTCCTCCATCTCAAGGAGCAACTCATCCGCCCGCTCCAAGGCGGCCAAGTTTTCTGCTAGTTTGTCTCGAAGTGCGGGCAATTGGCCAGGGTCGCAGCGATGCTTGCGAGCCAGGTCGCGGAGCGCAAACAGCCGCACTTCAACGGCGTCAAGGCGCGAGCCGTCCAGGTCGATATCGCGCGCCAGCGCGTCCAGTGCCTGCAACGCCTCCGCAAACTCGATTTCGGTACGTTCCAGCGCCTGCAGTGCCGGCTGGAACCGGTCTCCAACTTTGTCGGCGGAGCGCTCGAGAGACCGGGAAGCGGTACGGAGTGCGCTTGCCACGTCATGCTTGCCGGAAAGCGCCGCCTGCGCCCCCTTCACGGCTTCGAGGATCCGTTCCTGCGCCTGCAGAAAGGAACGCTCCTCGGCCAGCTTCGCCGCTTCGTCCGCTTCCGGGGCCGCCTCGTCCAGCTCGGCGAGAGTGTGGCGCAGCCAGTCCGCGTCCCCGAGGTTCGTGGAGAGTGTCGCCCGATGCTCTTCCAGCGCCTTCACCCGCCCTTGCCATTCGCGATGGGTCGCCGCCACCGCTGCCCGCTGCGGCCCCAGGCCCGCAAAAGCATCGAGCAGATCGCGATGACCCGAAGGATCGGTCAGGCCGCCAGCATCGAACTGCCCCTGAAGCTCTACGAGCCGGGCGCCGATCTGGCGCAACAGGGTCGCGGACACCGGCTGATCATTGACGAACGCCCGGCTGCGCCCGCCCTGGCTCAGCGTGCGGCGAAGGATCAAGCGATCCTCGTCCGGCTCAAGCTCCAGCCCGGCTTGGTCGAGCACGTTCCGCGCCGCAGCTATCGCCGGGGCATCGAAGACGGCGCTCACGGTTGCCCGCTCCGCTCCGCCCTGCACCAAGCCTGGATCGGCGCGAGCCCCGAGCACCAGCCCGAGCGAATCCAACAGGATCGATTTCCCGGCACCCGTTTCGCCGGTAAGCACGCCGAGCCCCGCACCAAAATCGAGCGTTAGGTCGTCGATAAGAGCGATCCGTTTGATGGCCAGCTGACGGAGCATGGCCGCTGCCCGCCTAGCGCGACGAGGCTAGCAGCCGGCCGAGCCAACTGCGCCCGCTTTCCCGCCAAAAGGCTAGCGCCTGCTCGGCATCTTGCGCGTTCTGGGCAGCTTGCTGGCGTTCGGTTTCGCTGGCGCCGTGTTGAGCTACCGTCCGCCAGTACGCCACTCCCGCTTCGGCGACAGCGGTCTCTGCATCTGCGCGCCGCCCGGCGCTCACCGACTCCCCGTCCCGTTCTTGCAAGGCAACTTCCAGCAGATCTTCCCGCGCGCCCCAGTAACGCGCTGCCGCGGCAGCGGTCTGGGCTTCCGCCTCCGCTCGCGGCCGCGCATCTTGGGCTAGTTCGGGGTTGCTCGCCAATTCCTCCCAACCTGCCGCTGCCTTTTCGGCGGCGGCACGCTGTTCCCGGGCAGAGGCCAATAAGGAATCGACGTTCTGCGGATTGCCGCCCAAAGCTTGCTGTCCCGCTTCCGGCGAGATTTCCGCTACTGTTGACGACACTGCCGACGGATTCCGAAGGGCCGCTCTCCGCTGCTCTTCGTTTAAGATCTCCGCTCGCGTCACACCGCCGGAGAGACTTGCGGCCTGTGCCGGGACTTCGATGCCGGTTCCCTGCACTTCCGCGTGTGGATCCACCATGCCGATCGTGTGGTTGGGCGTAAACAGGTAATCAACACTGTCGGAAATGAAGCCTTTGTCATCTGCCAACGTACCCACTTCCACCCGTTCACCGGTGAGCAACGCATAGGAATCCGAATACCACTCGGAGCTCGGGAAGTTATGGCCAAGGACGGCTGCGTATTTGCGTGCTTCGTCCATCATGCCAAGCACCATGTATCCTTCCACGAGCCGGTGCAATGCTTCCGGCGCGTGTGCGGTCGTTTGGTAATTCACCAGCACATGCGTGAACCGGTTCATCGCCGACACGAGCTTGCCTTGCCGAAGATAAAAACGGCCGATGGACATTTCTTTTCCGGCCAAGTGGTTGACCGCCAAGTCGCGCTTCAACCTAGCGTCGCGGGCATAGTCCGTTCCAGGATAGCGGCGGATCACATCTTCCAGCGAATCCAGGGCTTTGCGGGTCACCGCCTGGTCCCGGGCGACATCGACGATCTGTTCGTAATGGGTGATCGCCCGCAGGTAATAGGCGTAAGGCGCGTTCTGGTGACTTGGGTGAAGCTCTATGAACCGGTCGAGTGCGATCACCGCATCGTCATAGCTGTCGTTCTGAAAGTGCGCATACGCGCTCATCAACTGAGCGCGGGGGGCCCAGATCGAGAACGGATGTTGGCGCTCGACTTCATCGAAGGCAACGGTGGCCGCGTTATAGTTTCCCGCGGCCAGATTATCCATTCCTTGGTTGTAGAGGGCCTCGACCGGCAGGTCGGAGAGCAAGCGGTCAGGTTCGGACGAACTGCAGGCTGCAACAGCGACGGTCAAGGCGCATGCCGCCAGCATTCGGCGCCATGCACCACCGGCTCTTCCGACCTTGGCACAAACTTCTAAGATTCTGGCTAACATCCGATGGGATCTGACCGTCAATTGGGATCCTCAGGAAAATAACGCGTCGCGGCGGCGGGCGCAAACATGCCCGTTGGCCGAACCGGCATCCCGCCGTTATGACGCGGCTCGGGCCAACTGCCGGTCAGCATGGCTGACGACCGGTAGTGAATCCGCCCACTCGTAAGCGGTCCTATCGGCGAAGAGCGCGCGCAGCAACAGGTTATTCAGCTTGTGCCCCGCCATGTTGCCAACGTACCGGCCCAGAAATGGACCGCCGGCCAAGTAGAGGTCACCGATAACGTCCAGCGCCTTGTGGCGAACGAATTCATCCGGGTACCGGAGTCCTTCTGGATTCAGCACCGTTTCGCCATCAAGCACAACCGCATTGTCGAGAGAACCGCCCTGCGCCAGCCCCTTGCTCCGCAGGCGATCCACCTCATCGGCGAAACCGAACGTCCGCGCGCGCGCCAAGTCAGTCTTGAAACGTGTTCCAGAGAGCGCGATTCGGGTCCGCTGACGACCGATGAGCCGGTTCGGAAACTCGATGGTAACATCCAATTCCGGATAAGCGGATGGCTTCAGTGCCGCGTATTTCCCGCCTTCACCAACGCGCACGGGTTTAAGAATCCGAAGCACCTGCCGGCGCGTCGGCAATGTCGCAATGCCGGCACATTCGATCAGGAACATATAAGGAGCCGCGCTGCCGTCCATGGCTGGAGGTTCCGGCGCATCCAGTTCCACGACAGCGTTATCCAATCCGCAAGCGGACAACGCAGCCATCAGATGCTCGACGGTGCCGACAAAAGCGCCATGCTGATTACTAATCACGGTGCATAATGTCGTGTCGGTCACCCGATCCCAACGCGCGTCAATCCAAGCCTCTTGTGGAGGAAGATCTGTGCGGCAGAAGCGGATCCCGGTTCCCGCTGGAGCCGGCACCAAGGACATCCGCACCTGCTTACCCGAATGCAGACCGATGCCGGAACAATGCACGCGCTGACGCAAAGTGGTCTGACGATCAAAGCCGAACGCGCCTTCAACCGTCGGCAAATTACGCGCCGAGGCCGGCTCGAAATCGACTTCCAAAACGCCTTCATTCGCAACAAACGCTTCAATCATTGCCAGCCCTCAAAGCCTCCGCAACTGTTTCGGCAGCAACAGATCAGCCGCCCAGTTGTTGTAGCCAATGCAGCGCCATCAAACGCCCAAACACGACTGATTCATGAATATTAAAAGAACTAGGACCTGTTGCTTGTTAAGCGTTTAGCCGTCCCGAGTCATTGCAACAAGTAACTGTTTGTTACGGTATGTTGCGGCTACCTCTCCAGTTCTCCCGGTAATTCTCCCGGTCTGGTAAAAACAAAGCGGTGGAGAGCTCGCCTCCACCGCCTCTGAACGCCCGAATTACCATTGCCTAGTTGGCTTGACGCCTTAAAAAGGCAGGAATTTCAAGCACATCTTCCGAATTGGCATAAGCGTTCTGCGTGTCCTCGGCAGGGTTGCTTGCGGGCTTTGGCCCGGCTTGGCCACTGTTCGGAGGTTGTTGCGCTTGCTCCTGCGCGCAGGGAACCACCGTATCTTTCGCTGGCTGACTATGGCCCGCGACCGGCGCCGTGTTGACGATAGGCCTGACATCCGATTCGTAGAAGCTCGAATCACCCGCTGCCGAGGCAGCCGGGGGAGGCACGAAAATATCGTCGCGCCTGCGCGTTTCACGGCGGCGTTCCTTCGGTGTTCCTGACCTGCCGCGATCGCCGCCCGTGATGATCGACCAAAGCGACGACCGCGAAGATTTCTCCGCCTCGGGTGCCTCACCCTTCGGTCCGGCAACTCCAGGTTGGTGGGGAGCTGCGCCGTTGAGCGGCAGGACGTCCTCTGCCGCCTCCCGCGAAACCTCGGCGCTAGTGGCAGCATGGTGCGGCAGATCTTGCGGCTCTGGCTGGTTCGCGGCGGCGGCATGGTTCACGCCGATGGCTGCTGGATCTTGTGCCACGGGCTCAGCGATAGCCGGGTATTCCGCCACCGGCGGCTGGGCGGAAGCAGAAGCAACGGGGTGGGCCGCAATCCCCGTACCATCAATTCCCGTAGCGACGACGCTGACCCGCATCTTGCCATCCAAATTCTCGTCGGTGGTCGCACCGAAGATAATATTGGCCTCCGGATCGACCTCGTCCCGGATGCGGTTCGCCGCCTCGTCCACTTCGAACAAGGTCATGTCCGGTCCGCCGGTGATATTGATGAGGACGCCGCGCGCCCCTTTCATCGAGGCGTCGTCGAGCAGCGGATTCGAAATAGCCGCCTCCGCCGCCTTGACCGCCCGATGGTCGCCGTCCGCTTCGCCCGTGCCCATCATGGCTTTGCCCATCTCCCGCATCACCGAGCGGATGTCGGCGAAATCCAGGTTGATCAGGCCTGGCTTGACCATCAGGTCGGTGACACCGCGCACGCCGGAATGCAGG
>CAYYSC010000138.1:0-7898 GCA_964474065.1 uncultured Rhodospirillales bacterium
CCAGACGCCGCCGCCCGCGTATCCCTTCCAAAACGCACACTCAACTTGTTCAAGAGCTTGCGGCCGCCAGCGGCAACCGCGATGGAGGCGCCTTATATGTCCGCGGCCCTTTCGGAGTCAAGCGCCTCTTTTCAGATTTTCTCCATTCGCGTGAATTTTTTGTGGCGGCGGTCGCCGTCGCCCCGCGCGAAGCCCGGCCTGGGCCTTTTCCACCAATGAAAACCGTACCTTATTAGCGGTACTATTACCGCTGGTCATTGACAATTCACGATTCGGCCCGGCATCTAGATCCAATGAGTAAGAAAGAATGCAGGCGCACTAGCGCGTCGACGATCCGTGAAAAAAACGGGATTGGGTCGGTGAGTAGAAAAACTATGGGCCTTCGGGCGCTTGGTGCCGGGGTGCAGGCTACTGCCTTTCAGATAGCAACGAGCATCGCAGTTGCCGCCGCTCTTGCCACCTTGTTGCCAGCAGCAGGACAGACGGCGCAGGGCCTCAGCGGGGTCACAGCCACCGCCACCTCCACTAAAAAATTTGAGCCGGGAAACGCGGCACTACAGCCGGCGGCGCGGTACAGGCAGACAATCGCGCCCGCAGACGCGTTTACAGCCGGAATCCGGCCACCCACCCCGCCGTCGATCGCCGACGCTCCATTAGAGCGGCGCGTATCGCTGGCGCGGGGCGACACGCTAGGCTCCGTGTTAAGCCGACAGGGTGTTCCGGCAACACAGGCCAACGCGGCGGTGCGTGCCTTGCGCACGCACTATAATCCCCGGCGCCTGCAGATCGGGCAGGAGCTCACTTTGACATTGAGCCTGACAGGCGAAACCGCAACGCTCGCCGCGCTCGAACTCGAGTCGGCATTCGACCGATATGCCGGTGTGACCCGCTATCCTGACGGCAGCTACCGCTCGTACGAACAACGCAAGCAATGGGACAAGCTGGCGTTTCACGCCCGAGGCACCGTTGAGACGAGCATTTTTGCGGAAGGGGTCGAAAGCGGGGCTCCGGAGCCGGTGATGGCAGAGTTCCTGCGGCTGTTCAGTTTCGACGTGGATTTTCAACGGGACGTTCACCCGGGTGACTCATTCGAGCTTGTTTACGAGCAATACCGGGACCGGAACGGTCGGTTGGTACGGACTGGCGATCTTCTGTTCGCGGCCCTAACGCTGAGGGGCCAACGGCGGGAATATTATCGTTTCGGCGGGGAAACCGGGGATGGCTCGTTCTATGATGGAAACGGCGAAGGCCTGCGCAAGGCGCTTCTGCGGACGCCGATCGACGGCGCGCGCCGCTCATCCGGCTATGGCATGCGCCGCCATCCGATTCTTGGCTACACGAAAATGCACAAGGGAGTCGATTTCGCTGCCTCCGCCGGAACGCCGATCCGGGCGGCCGGCGACGGCGTGTTGAGCTTCGTCGGTCGCCAGAGCGGGTACGGAAAATTCATCTCAATTAAACACAATGACGACTACACCACCGCTTACGCTCACATGAGCCGGTTTGCCCAGCGCATGGAGGTGGGAATGAAGGTCAAGCAGGGCCAGGTGATTGGCTATGTCGGCTCCACGGGCCGGTCCACGGGCCCGCACCTGCATTACGAGGTGCGCTATCGCGGAAAGCAGGTAAATCCCAGCACGCTGCGTCTGCCAGGCGGCAAGAAGCTCGATGGCGGTGACCTCCTGGTATTCCGCCAGCAGATTGCCGCCATCGATTCGGTGAGACAGGGGCCCGGCGGCTCATTAACCGCCGCGGCCCGCCCGCTGGAGTTTTAGGCGGCTTCGGCTTGGGAAGGCGCGGCATTGACCGCCAGTTCGCCTTCCTCAACCCGCACGTTGACGGTGTCGCCATCGTGGATCATGCCGCTGAGCAACGCTTCCGCTAGCGGATTCTGCAGTTCACGCTGGATCACCCGCTTCAGCGGCCGCGCCCCATAGGCCGGATCGTATCCCGCCGCGGCCAGCCATTGCAGAGCCTCGTCGTTGACGTCGAGCGTAATGTTGCGGTCGTCCAGCAGCTTCTGAACACGCTTCAACTGGATGCGCACGATGTCCTCCATCTGATCGCGGCGCAGACGGTGGAACACCAGCATCTCATCCAGACGGTTCAGGAACTCGGGCCGGAATGCCGCGCGAACCGCATCCATCACCCGTGACTCCAGGATATCCGCGTCCGTGCCTTCCGGCGCGCTCGCCAGGTGCTCGCTGCCCAGGTTGGAGGTCAGCACGATCAACGTATTGCGGAAGTCCACGGTCCGCCCCTGGCCATCGGTCAGGCGCCCGTCATCCAGGACCTGCAGCAGGATGTTGAACACATCCGGATGCGCCTTTTCGACCTCGTCGAACAGAATAACCTGATACGGCCGGCGCCGCACCGCTTCGGTAAGCGCGCCCCCTTCCTCATAGCCGACGTAGCCGGGCGGCGCGCCGATCAGCCGGGCGACGGCATGCTTTTCCATGTACTCCGACATGTCCATGCGGACCATGGCGTTCTCGTCGTCGAACAGGAAGCTTGCCAGCGCCTTGGTCAGCTCCGTCTTACCGACGCCGGTCGGCCCAAGGAACAGGAAGGAGCCGATCGGCCGGTTCGGATCCTGCAAGCCGGCGCGGGCGCGGCGCACGGCCTGGCTGACGGCTTGCACCGCCTGATCCTGGCCGACAACACGGCTGTGCAGGAAGTCTTCCATGCGCAGCAGCTTCTCCCGCTCGCCTTCCAGGAGCCGGTCGACCGGCACTCCCGTCCAACGCGCCACCACCTGCGCCACGTGCGCATCGCTCACGGCCTCTTCGACCATGCGATTCTCTGCCAAGGCCTCGGCCTCGCGCAACTGTTGCTCCAGTTGCGGAATGCGGCCGTACTGGATCTCACCCGCCTTGCCCAAGTCGCCCTGGCGCAGCGCGATGTCCAACTCCTGGCGAGCTTGGTCGAGCTGTTCCTTTAGCCTATTGGCGCTCGCGAGCGAGTCCTTCTCCGCCTGCCAGACCGAGGTCAGGTCCGCCGACTTCCGCTCCAGTTCGCCCAGCTCTTCCTCCAGCTTTTCCAGCCGCTCCTGAGAGGCTGGATCGTCTTCCTTCGCCAGCGCCTCCCGCTCGATTTTCAACTGAATCACGCGCCGGTCGATTTCGTCGATTTCTTCCGGTTTCGAATCGATCTGCATGCGCAGCCGGCTCGCCGCCTCATCGACGAGGTCGATGGCCTTGTCCGGCAGGAAGCGGTCGGAGATATAGCGGTTCGAGAGCGTCGCCGCGGCCACAATGGCGCTGTCGCTCACACGCACGCCGTGGTGCAGCTCGTACTTTTCCTTCAAGCCGCGCAGGATCGACACCGTGTCTTCGACCGAGGGCTCGCTGACGAAAACAGGCTGGAAACGGCGCGCGAGAGCGGCATCCTTCTCGACGTGCTTCTGATATTCATCGAGGGTAGTCGCGCCGATGCAGTGCAGTTCGCCGCGGGCCAAGGCCGGCTTCAACATGTTGGAGGCATCCATCGCCCCCTCGGCCTTGCCCGCACCGACCAGCGTGTGCATCTCGTCGATGAAAAGAACGATCTCGCCGGCAGCGGCCTCGATCTCTTGCAGCACGGCCTTCAGCCGCTCCTCGAATTCGCCACGATACTTCGCGCCGGCAACCAGCGAGCCCATGTCCAAGGCCAGCAGGCGCTTGTTCTTCAGGCCTTCCGGCACGTCGCCGTTGACGATGCGCTGGGCCAGCCCTTCCGCAATGGCGGTCTTGCCAACTCCCGGCTCGCCGATCAGCACCGGGTTGTTCTTGGTCCGGCGGGACAGCACCTGAATCGTGCGGCGGATTTCCTCGTCGCGGCCAATGACCGGGTCGATTTTTCCCTCCCGCGCCGCTTCCGTCAGGTCGCGCGCGTATTTCTTCAGCGCGTCATATCCCTCTTCGGCGCCGGCGGAAGATGCGGTGCGGCCCTTGCGCAAATCGTTGATCGCCTGATTCAGCGCAACCGCGGTCGCGCCGCCATCTTTCAGGATCTTGGCGGATGGGGTGCCTTCGGCCAAAGCCAACGCCTGCAACAGGCGCTCGACCGTGACGAAGTCGTCACCCGCTTTCTTGGCAAGCTGCTCGGCGCTGTCGAACAGACGGGCCGATTCGGGGGCCAGGTAGACTTGGCCCGCGCCCTGCCCTTCGACGACGGGGAGCTTGGCCATGGCCTGTTCGGCGGCCTGGGTAATCTGGGTCGGATTGCCGCCCGCAGCCTGGATCAGCCGGACGGCCAGTCCCTGCTCGTCTTCAAGCAGGGCATAAAGCACATGCTCCGGTGTGAAGCGCTGATGGCCGCGGCGTAGTGCCAGCGTCTGCGCCTCTTGCAACATGCCTTTGGCGCGGTCGGTATATTTCTCAACATTCATCGTACGGAATTCCCCTGACGTTAGGCGGAAGTCGGATGACGGCCCCTTCTGCGAAGCGGACCGCCTCGTTCGATATGGTGTGACTAATCGGCAACACAAGAAGGATCGTGCGGCCCCGTCGCGAAATCGGCAGGGGGCCATGCGTCACCTGTTATCCACCCACGCCTTCCATGGGATCGCCATTTGCTTGGGGTTTGCAGGCAGAATCGGTAAGATCGCGACGTGTCAAAAATAGTCCTGAAGCGATTGCACTTGCCCGATGAATCCGCCACCCGCCAACTGGTCGCAGCCTTGGGTGCCCTTCTGCACGCTGGCGATGTTGTCGCCTTGCAGGGCGATCTGGGTGCCGGCAAAACCACGCTCGCCCGCGGCCTGATTCAAGCGGCGATGGGGAAAGAAGAACCGGTGCCAAGCCCTACCTTCACGATGGTGCAGACTTATGGCGAGGGGAGGTCCAGCCCCATGATCTGGCATTTCGACCTCTACCGCACCAGCCACCCCGAGGAACTGGCGGAGCTGGGCTGGGAAGACGCCCTGGCAGAGGGCATCAGTTTGGTCGAATGGCCCGAGCGCGCGGCGGATGCGCTGCCGGAAGACACCCTTTGGCTAACCCTAGAAGAAGAAGGCGGAGGTCGTCAGGCGACTTTTGCTGGTCCAGCCGAATGGGCAGAGCGACTGGCTGCCAGTGGCATCGCATGAACCGGGAGGATGCCAAACGCGCCCTGTTGGACCAGGCTGGGTACGGGAGCGTCCGGCTCCAGCCTTTACCGGTCGATTGTTCGTTCCGGAGCTATGTCCGCCTGACCGACGGCCCGCGCCCGGCGCTGCTGATGGACGCGCCTCCCGGCCTGGAGCCTTTGCGGCCCTTTGTGGAAATTTCCCGTCATCTGCGCGCGCTTGGCTTCTCCGCGCCGGAAGTCGCCACGGTCGACTTCGAGCATGGCTACGCCCTGATTGAGGATTTCGGTGAGGCCACCTTTACCCGACGCCTGGACGCGGGTGCCGACGCCGGGCCCCTCTACGAACTGGCCGTGGATACGCTGGCCACGCTACAGGCGGAACCGCAGGCGGCCCGGATCCACGTACCGGCCTACGACCTGGAGCGGCTATTGGCGGAAACGAGGCTCTTCCTCGACTGGTACTGGCCCGCGGTTCATGGCAAGGATCCTTCTGCCGCGGACCGGGAGGACTTTGAAAACATCCTGCACGGCCTACTCGCGCCCCTTTCGGAGGTGCCGCCGGTGCTCGTGCTGCGCGATTTTCACGTGGACAATCTCATGATCCTCGGCGGGCGGGAAGGCATCGGCGCCTGCGGCCTGCTTGACTTTCAGGACGCGGTGCTCGGGCACCCGGCCTATGATCTCGTCTCGCTGCTGCAGGATGCGCGGCGGGACCTGGACCCGCGCCTGGTCGCCGCGATGCGCGCCCGCTACGCCGCCGCGGCGCCGGAATTGGTGGATGATAGCGGGTACTGCATTCTCGGCGCCCAGCGGCACCTGAAGGTGTTCGGCATTTTCACCCGGCAGTCCCGCCGGGACGGCAAGCACCGCTATCTTGCCCATATCGAACGCCTGTGGCGGCTCCTGGACGTATGTTTCGACGAAGAGCCGCGCCTGAAACCCCTTCGCCAATGGCTGGCGCACCACTGGCCGCCTGAAACACGCATCGTGCCCCCCCTGCCAGAGGCAGAACGATGAAGCAGGGCCGAACGCCTGAGCGGGCGATGATCCTCGCTGCAGGCCGCGGCAGCCGCCTTGCAACATTGACCGCGGCGACGCCCAAGCCGCTGCTGCGCGTCGGCGGGAGGGCGCTGATCGACCTTGCCCACGATCAGCTTCAAGCAGTCGGGGTTACCCATTGCGTGGTCAACGTCCACCATCTGGCCGACCAGGTCGAAGACCATGTCCGCCGTTGGGACAGACCGTGTGTGGTGATCTCGCGCGAGGCCGAACTGCTGGATACCGGCGGCGGCGTCTACCGGGCGCTCCGTTGGCTGGGGATCAACCCGTTCTTCATCCTGAACAGCGATCTGGTCTGGCTGGGCGAACCGGGCCGAGCCCTGCACCGCCTGGCGGAAGCCTGGGATGCAGCACGCATGGACGTGCTGCTTTTGGTGGCGGCAACCGTGCAGGCCAAGGGCTACACCGGCCCCGGCGATTTCACCATGGCAGCCGACGGCCGTTTGACCCGGAGAACGCCCGCAACCATGGCGCCATTCCTGTTCACCGGCGCCCAAATCGCCCACCCTCGGGCTTTCATTGGTGCGCCGGCGGGGCCGTTCTCGCTGAACTGGATCTATGACCGCGCCGCTGAGGGCGGTCGGCTTTACGGTGTCCGGCACGATCAGATCTGGATCGACGCCGGCACGCCAGAGCGTTTGCACCTGGCGTCCGAAACCTTGATCCATGCGCGGCAGGGAGTGCTTTGGTGAAAGAGCCGATCCGCGGTTTGTTTACCGTTCCCGCCGGCGTGCCGTTCCTGGACGCGCTTGCCGGGGGGGTGCTCGCCCGGTGGGGCGATGATCCGGCCGCGCTCTCCGCCGGACGTATCTTCCTGCCGACCCGCCGCGCCTGCCAAGCGATGACCGACGCATTCTTGCGCGCCTCCAACGGCAAGCCGTTGCTTTTGCCCAAGCTGGAACCCCTTGGCGATCTGGACCCGGAAGACTGGCATGCGCCCGACAGCGCCGCCACGGCAGCCGCCGCTTTGCTCCCCCCCATCGGGCAGACACGGCGCCAACTGCTACTTGCCCGGCTCATCCTTCAGCGGGGCGGCAGCACGCCGGACCAAGCCCTGAAGCTGGCGGAAGCGCTGGGGGGCTGGCTAGACCAAGTGCAGATCCACCAACTCGACCCTGCCGAGCTCGCGGGCTTGGTACCGGACGAATATGCGGCGCACTGGGCAGACACCCTTGAGTTCCTGCGCATTGTCACCGAATTCTGGCCGGCAATCCTGGTGGACGAGGGTGTTATGGACCCGGTCGCGCGCCGCCAGGCCGTCGTCGAAGCGCAAATCGCTGCGTGGCAGGCATCCCCGCCCGGAACGCCCGTGATCGCAGCCGGATCCACCGGCAGCCTGCCTGCAACCGCTGCATTGATGCGCGCAGTGCTGGAATTGCCGCAAGGCGCCGTTGTCCTGCCGGGGTTGGACAGCGGCCTGCCGGAAGAAGCCTGGAGCTTGCTGCCCGAAGGCCATCCGCAGCATGGGCTGGGCCGGCTGCTCGCCTCTCTGGAGCGCAGCCCTGCGAGCGTCGAGGACTGGCCGCACGATCCAGATCCTGACCGCCATAAAACAAGAGTGCGGCATGGCAGGAAGGTCCTCCTCCGCCATGCCCTGATGCCGGCGGATTGTTCGGAACCACTGCCAAACGGCTCGCTGGCTGCTGACGGTCTCGAAGGCATCGTTGAAGTCGCGGCAGCAGGTCCGGAAGCCGAAGCGCGCGTGATTGGGCTCCGCCTTCGCAAATTCCTCAACGAGAACGCAACCGGGACGGCCGCCCTGATTACCGCAGATCGCGGTCTCGCCAAGC
>CAYYSC010000139.1:0-7861 GCA_964474065.1 uncultured Rhodospirillales bacterium
GGCACCGATCCATTGCTCGCCAAGGATTGGCATATCAATCACGCCAATGATCGGCTGGCCGTTTCGGCAAAGCGCAATCAGGGTACCGAATGTCGCTTTGCCCACAACGAACGCGCGGGTGCCGTCCAGCGGATCGAGCACCCAGACATACTCTGCGTCCCCCCGCTCCGTGCCATGCTCCTCCCCGATAATGCCGTGAGCAGGCACCTCCCGGTTCAGAAGCTGGCGAATCGCGGCCTCCGCTTCACGGTCCGCGCGCGTTACAGGGGACTCATCACCCTTGCGCACCACGTCCACACCGGCCCGAAAGTATCCACGCAAAATCGGGCGGCTGAGATTAGCCGCCCGCTTTGCCAGATCGATCAGGTCTTTCGAAACCGGTTCCATATTCTCGCCTCAGGTCGGCAGCGGCCGCCAAAGCGTCGCCGCTATTGGCTGCCGCCCTCCGCGGGAGTGCCGTCCCCACCGGCTGGCGACTGGTCCCCGCCTTCGGCAGCAGGGGCTTCTTCTCCAGCCTCGGCAGCTTCCGGCTCCGGCAGCGGGGGCGGGTTTTCGGTGAAGGAGCGCATGTAGGCGATGATTGCCGCCCGGTCTTCCGGGTCCTTGAGACCGGCGAAGGACATCTTCGTTCCCGGCACGTAGTCGCGCGGATCGTAAAGGAAGAGGTTCAGCTCCTGGTAGCCCCAGTCACCTTCCATTTCGTCGAGCGCGCCGGAATAGGCGAAGTCCCTGGCCGCCTTGTCCGCGCCAACGATGTTCGCCAAGTTGGGGCCGACCTTGTGCGGGCCACCGGGCTCGAAGCTATGGCACGAGGTGCAACGCCGCGCGACGCTGGATCCGGCATCCGCGGAAACGGTCGCCAGGAACGGCGCAATCGGCTCCGGTCCTTCCGGCTCGGTCGGCGCCTGGACCTCCGCAGGCGACAACTCGGCAAACAGGTTGGGGCCGGCTTCGCCATGCCCCTCATGGGCTGGGATCAAGATCCGCGCGAACAGCCCCAGCATCATCGCGATGACGCCAGCGGTAAGGACCGCGGCTGCGACCTTGTTGATCTCCATGCTGTTCATCGCACAGCATTCCTCAAATCGGCAGTTGTTGGCATTTTTGGTGTTCTCAGCGCTACCCGCATTGCCTGGCCCGCGAAATGCGGCTCAACGCCACTGCGCTCCGCATCATTGAATAAGACTGCCGCGAATTGGACTTGCCGCCGTGCGAAAACCGATGCAGCCATACGCTGTCGGATTGTCGTAGACAGCCCCCATCACAGCCCCATCGACCCGGAAACGAAACGACCAGCATGCGGCCAATCATTCTCATCCCGGCGCGCCTTTCATCGACCCGCCTTCCCGAAAAGTGCCTAGCCGATATCGGGGGAGCCCCCATGATCGTCCGGGTGATGGAACGGGCGTTGGCAGCCGATTGCGGTCCGGTGGTCGTGGCCGCGGCGGAACCGGCAATCGCGGAGGTGGTGCACGCCGCGGGCGGTAGCGCGGTCCTGACCGACCCCGGCTTGCCCAGCGGCTCGGACCGGATCATGGCGGCCTTAAGGGCGGTCGATGCGCAAGGTCGTTATGACACCGTGATCAACGTGCAGGGCGACTTGCCCACACTGGAAGCGCAAACGATCCGGGATACCCTGGAAGCGCTAGCCGCCGATCCTGGCGCCGATATCGCGACACCGGTGGCGGCAATCGTGCACGACGAGGAACGGACCAACCCGAACGTCGTGAAGGCCGTTTTTGGCGCCAACCGCCGCGCGCTCTACTTTACGCGGGCCAGTGCGCCTTCCGGCGACGGCCCCCTCTATCACCACATCGGACTCTACGCCTACCGCCGGAACGCGCTCGAAAAGTTCGTTTCGCTGCCGCCGGCCCTCCTGGAGCAGCGGGAACGGTTGGAGCAACTACGTGCCCTGGAAGCGGGCATGGCCGTTGCGGTTGCCGTTGTTGACACGGTTCCCCTCGGTGTTGACACTCCCGTTGACCTCGAACGCGCCCGCGAATGGTTTGCGGCGCAGCGTCCGTAAGAGGGTCGCACAGCCCATATTGCCAGACGATAAAACCGAATGACTGATTTCGCCCGAACCATTGCCTTTCAGGGCGCGCCCGGCGCCTATTCCGACCTTGCATGCCGCACGGCCTACCCGGAATGGGTCACGCTTCCGTGCGGCTCGTTCGAGGGAGCCTTCGCGGCGGTGGAAGACGGCAGGGCGGCGCTGGCCATGATCCCCATTGAGAATTCGCTGGCGGGCCGGGTGGCCGACATCCATCACCTGTTGCCCGGTACAGGCTTGCATATCGTTGGCGAGCACTTCCAGCGCGTTCAGCACCAGCTGTTGGCGCCACCAGGAGCCAGCCTGCAGACGGTCAAACGGGTGCGCAGCCATGTGCATGCGCTTGGCCAATGCCGGCGAGCGCTCAAACGGTTGGACCTGGAGGCCATCGTGCACGCGGACACCGCAGGGGCGGCGGCCGATCTGGCAAGAAACGGTAATATCGAGGAAGCCGCCGTCGCTTCGACCCTCGCGGCCGAAATCTATGGCCTGGATATCCTGGAGCGGGATATCGAGGACGCGAGCCATAACACGACCCGTTTCATCGTCTTGTCACGCGAACCGGTACGTCCGCCGCCGCCGAAGCCCGGAAATAGCCCGCAGGTTATCACAACGTTCATCTTCCGGGTGCGCAACGTCCCCGCCGCCCTGTTCAAGGCGCTCGGCGGGTTCGCCACGAATGGCGTGAACATGACCAAGCTCGAAAGCTACATGATCGAGGGCGAGTTTACGGCCTCCCAGTTCTACGCCGACGTGGAGGGCCACCCTGACCAAGCCTCGCTCCGGAATGCTTTGGAAGAACTGGAATTCTTCAGCCGCGAGGTCCGGATCCTCGGCGTCTATCCGGCGAATCCCTTCCGGGCCGAACAGGGTTTCTGACGAAAACGCCGCCGGGCACAAGGCCAGGCGGCGTCTCTCTCGTCCCTTGACGGCAACAGGGACAGGTCAGGCGGCCCGTGCCGCCTGCGCCTGATCAACCAGCGCCTTGAACGCTTCCGGCTCGCGCACGGCCAGATCGGCCAGCACCTTGCGGTCCACCTCAATCTGCGCCTTGTGAATGCCATCCATGAATTGGCTGTAGGTCATGCCGTGTTCGCGGGCGGCGGCATTGATCCGCTGAATCCAGAGCGCTCGGAAGGTGCGCTTCTTCGCACGCCGATCGCGGTAGGCGTACTGAAGGCCTTTTTCGACCTTCTCGATCGCGATGCGGAAGTTGTTCTTGTTGCGGCCGCGATAGCCTTTGGCCATCGCGACGACCTTTTTGTGGCGGGCATGCGCCGTGACGCCGCGCTTCACTCGTGCCATTGCTGATTTCTCCTAACCGAAAAAGACGTTAGCGGTCGTAGGGCATGAACTGGCGAACAATGGTCATGTCGGCTTCCGACATCACTTTTGTGCCACGCGCCTGGCGCTTCATCTTTTTGGATTTGCTGGAGAGATTGTGGCGCTTGTAAGCCACGTTCATCAGGATTTTGCCGGTACCTGTCCGGCGAAAGCGGCGCTTCACGCTGCTTTTTGTCTTCAATTTGGGCATTTTCGATCCTTCCGTTAGAACCTTGAGCCGCCTTGGCAATGCCCGGACGCCGACCGCGGTCGCGTCTCCAGCCAGGCAACCCGCCGGAAAGCGGGGCTTATAATCAGCCACGCAGGCCGAAGCAACAGTTGTTTTCGCCAGCCAGGTATGCTTCACGGGATGACAATTTCTTCTCAATCCCCATATATCCGCAATTAAATGACTCGACATGGCACTAGGGAGTACCGCGCGATGGCGCGACAGGCCATTTTGCTGATCGATGATGATGGGCCGCTGCGGGAGTCATTGGCCGAACAACTTGATTTGCATGAAGATTTCGACACTGTTCATGCCGCTACAGGCCACGAAGGGCTGGAAGCGGCAAAAGAACGGCATTTTGATGCAATCATTCTGGATGTTGGCCTGCCGGACATGGACGGCCGAGACGTTTGCCGGATCCTGCGCCGCAATGGCGTGGCCTGTCCGATTTTGATGCTGACGGCAGCCGAAGGCGACTCAGACACGATTTTGGGGCTCGACTCCGGCGCGAACGATTACATCACCAAGCCGTTCCGATTGGGGGTCCTGATGGCGCGCCTGCGTGCTCATCTGCGCCAGCACGCCCAAAGCGAGGACGCGGTTTTTACCATCGGCCCGTACACGTTTCGCCCGTCCGCCAAGCTGATGGTCGAGAACAGTACGGAGAAGAAAGTGCGGCTGACGGAAAAAGAGACCGCTATCCTGAAGTATCTGTACCGGGCCGGGCAACGCGTGATCGATCGGGAAACCTTGCTGCATGAGGTCTGGAGTTATAATCCCGGGGTGACGACGCACACGCTGGAAACGCACGTCTACCGGTTGCGGCAAAAAATCGAAGAAGATCCTTCCTCAGCAAAAATCTTGGTAACCGAGACCGGCGGATATAAGCTAGTTCCCTAAGATCCATTACACCCGGCGCACAGCCGACTCGGCGGGGAGCCCTGATACCGCTACAACCGGGGCGGTCGTCGTGGCAGATTTCGAAAGGTGCTGACGACGGTGAGCGTTTCCCAACAGGGTGGCACCGCCGGCCCGAAATTCAACCTGCGGTTCTGGGGCGTACGCGGCAGTGTGGCGACGCCGGGTCCGGATACTGTTCGCTATGGCGGCAATACGTCTTGCGTGGAAATTTGGTGCGGCCAACGCCGGATCGTCATCGACGCAGGCACTGGCCTTCGCATGCTGGGACGGGAAATGGCCTCTCAAGGGCCATGCGATTTCGACCTGCTGCTCTCCCACACCCACCTGGACCATATCGAGGGACTGCCGTTTTTCGCGCCTGCATTTATCAGCGGGAACTTGATCCGGATCTGGGCCGGGCATCTGCTGCCGCGGACCACGATCGACCAAGCCCTGGGACAACTGATGTCGGCGCCGCTGTTCCCGGTACCGCTCGATGCCTTCACCAATCAGGTCAAGTACTGCGACTTCCGCGGCGGTGATAATCTGGTGCTCGCCCCTGACGTACTGGTGCGGACGACCATGCTGGATCACCCCAATAATGCCGTCGGTTATCGCGTGGAGTACGCCGGGCGCTCGCTATGCTACGTCTCGGATACGTCTCATATTCCTGGAGAACCAAACAAAAACATTCTGGGCCTGATTAAAGGTGCCGACCTCGTCATCTACGACGCTATGTTTACGGAACCAGAGTTTGCGGAACGGCCGCACTGGGGCCACTCCACCTGGGAGGAGGGGGCCCGGCTGGTCAAAAGCGCCGGCGCGAAGCAACTGGTGCTCTTTCATCACGATCCGGCGCGAAGCGATAGCGATCTCGATACTTTGGGTGCCTGCGCGGCGGAAGTTTTTCCGAGCACGTTGGTAGCGCAAGAGGGCAAAATGCTCGACCTCTGAACGCGCGGTTGCTTCATCATTCGGCTTCGCAAATATCCGCGGTTCCCCTATTGCTATAGGCCAAACAGCGGCGGAGCGTGAAGCCACCGGCCGCGCCATTCGGGTGTAGGAATCTGCCATGACAGCGCGCGCCCAGGTGCCCTATTGGACCCCAGCGGTCGACAGCCCGTATTCCTGGCTCCGGCTGGCGATCACGCTGGTGCTGGGCACCATCGGCAGCATCGGCATGTGGGTCGCGGTCGTCGTCTTGCCGGCCGCGCAAATGGAGTTTGACGTGGACCGGGGCGGCGCCTCCCTGCCCTACGCGGCGACCATGATCGGCTTCGGCCTCGGCAACATCATCATCGGACGATTTTCGGACCGGATCGGAATTACAGCGCCTGTCATAGCGTCAGCGGTCGCCCTGTTTGCGGGCTTCCTCCTGGCGGCACAGTCCACCGCCATCTGGCAGTTGACCCTGGCACAAGGCGCGCTGATCGGGATCGGAACAGGCGGCGCCTTCTCTCCCCTGATCGCCGATCTTTCCCACTGGTTCCGCAAACGCCGTGGGCTGGCGGTGGCTGCCGCGGCCACCGGCAACTACCTGTCCGGTGCCGTCTGGCCCACGCCGGTGCAAATGCTCGTCGCCACCGACGGCTGGCGCGACGCCTACGAATGGATTGGGCTGCTCTGCCTCGTCACGATGGTGCCCCTCGCCCTGATGCTGCGGCGGCGGCCGCCACGGACCATGGCCGCGGACGGCACCATGCAATTGGCGGAAGAGCCGCTGATGCAATCGCCGTTTTCGCCTCGGACGCTGCAATGGATGCTGATGCTTGCGGGCATCGGCTGCTGCGTCGCCATGTCGATGCCGCAGGTGCATATCGTCTCCTACTGTGTCGATCTTGGCTATGGGGCCGCGCCCGGCGCGGAAATGCTCTCACTGATGCTTGCGGGCGGCACGATCAGCCGTCTCGCCACCGGCTTTCTGGCCGACTATATCGGCGGCGTGCGCACATTGTTGATCGGATCGGTCCTGCAGGGAGCGGCCCTGTTCTTCTATCTCCCGTTCGACAGCCTGGGCTCGCTCTACATCGTCTCTCTGATGTTCGGCCTGGCGCAAGGCGGCTTGGTCCCGAGCTATGCCATCGTCGTGCGCGAGTACATGCCGGCGCGGGAGGCAGGGTCGCGCATCGGCATCATTATGGCATCAACGATCCTTGGGATGGCGTTGGGCGGCTGGCTTTCCGGCGAGATTTACGACCTCACCGGCTCCTACGCCGCTGCCTTCGTCAACGGCATTGCCTGGAACGCCCTCAACCTGGCGATCATCCTGACCATCCTCTGGCGCACCCAGACGCCGCGGACGGCGGCCGCCTAGAGAAGGCGGCTGCCTATGCCGCCTCCATGAGGCCGGGATTTTGACGGGCAAGCCGCGGCCGCACCAAACGGCCGAAGCGTTCCGCTTCCTCATGGTGCAGGTAGCCCGACAGGCAGAACGAATGGCAGCCCGCGTCGATGAATTGCTGGAAGGTCTGGGCGCACTGCTCTGGATTGCCAACGACGGCGATCCCCGCGCCGCGGCGGAAGCGGGTCAGGCCGCTCCAGAGGTGCGGCTGGATCCACAGCCCCTTTTCCGACACCAGTTCCTGCACCCGGCGGTTCGCCATGGAACTGGCCGTGTCGCGTTTCAGGATTTCGCGCGCGGCTTCCGGAATGTTGCGGATCAGCTTGTCCGCCGCCTGAAGCGCGTCGTCTTCGTGCTCCCGGCAGATCACCTGCAGACGCATGCCGAAGCCGATCTGATCCTCCCGGCCATGCTGCGCGGCGCGGCGACGGATGTCGGCAATGTTCTGCGCGATCCGCGCCGGAGTGTCGCCCCAGAACAGGTGCACGTCCGAGTGTTTGGCCGAAAGGTTCCATGCATCCTCGGAGCCGCCACCCAGATAGAAGCGCGGGAAAGGTTGCTGCACCGGCTTCGGCGTGATGCTGGCATTGCGGAGCTGGTGAAACCGGCCGTCCCAGTCGAGCGGCTTCCTGGCCGTCCAGAGCGCTTTCAGGATCGAAACCTCCTCGTCCATCAGCGCGTAGCGGTCTTCCTTCCTGTATTTGATCCCTTCGGAAAGAATTTCCTCCTCCGCCTGACCGGCGATAAGGTTCACGCAAATGCGGCCGCCAGAGAACTGATCGAAGGTGGAGATCATCTTCGCCAGCAGCACCGGATTGATATAGCCGGGCCGGGCCGCGATCAGCGGCTTCAGCTTACGCGTTTCCGCCGCGATGAACGAACCCGCGACGTAGGCCTCCCAGCAGGCCCGGTCGACCGGGATCAACAGATATTCGAACCCCGCATCCTCCGCCGCGTGGGCGACCTTCCGCAGGTGTTCGGGACTGATCTCGATGGTTTCTTCGGCGACACCGAA
>CAYYSC010000140.1:0-7850 GCA_964474065.1 uncultured Rhodospirillales bacterium
TTTCAAGAATGATGGCCATCCGCTACGCCCCTGCTCTCGGCCCGGCCAATGCGGCGGGATGGCTCCGGCTCTAGCTCGTCACAAGACCGCCGTCCACATTGTAGCATTGCCCGGTGATGTTGCGGGCGCCCGGCCCGGCGAGGAACACGGCCATCGCGGCAATGTCCTCCGGCGTGTTCGCCCGGCCGATGGGGATCGGCTTGGCGAACTTGGCGAGCATTTCGTCCTTGCTGATGCCCCGCTCTGCCGAGCGGACCTCCATCATCTTGTCCACCAGCGGCGTCAGGGTCGCGCCAGGGCAGATGGAGTTGACGTTGATGTTGTGCTGGCCGAGTTGTTGAGACGCGGTCTTGGTCAGAGAGATCACCGCCCCCTTGCTCGCGGCATAGACAGCGTTTGATGTGTCCTTGTAGCCCCGTCCCGCGATGGAAGCGATGTTGATGATCCGGCCTTCCTGCTGCTCGATCATCTGACGTGCCGCTCGCTGAAGGCAGAAGAACACGCCCTTCGCATTCACCCGGTGGATTTTGTCCCAGTCCTCCTCCGTCAGGTCCATGATGTAAGCGCTGCGCGTCACTCCAGCGTTGTTGACGATAATGTCCAGCCGGCCGTAGCGATTCACCACCTCGTCGATCATGGCGTTGATGCTGGCCACGTCGCCGCAATCCGCCTCCAGACCCAGAGTCGGAACCTGATGGTGCGCCGCTTCCGTTGCAGCCGCTTGCGCCGCCTCGCCGTTCAAATCCGCGCAAACCACGGTCGCGCCGGCTTCCGCATACGCAAGGGCGATTGCGTGTCCGATCCCGCTGCCGGCGCCGGTGACGAGCGCGATCTTGCCACGAAGGGAATTCATGATAGGGCGTTCCTCTGCTGAAGTATTTTGCCTATCCTAGGCATTGATTTCGGGGCGCGGCTAGACCTGCCATGCGTTCCAGCCACCAGTGCCGCGGAGAAGCGGATGAGCGACCATCACCACGATCACGAACATTCCGAATTGTCCGATGTCGAGTTGCGCGTCCGGGCGCTCGAGTCCCTGCTGGTCGAGAAAGGCTATGTCGATCCGGCCGCGCTGGACACCCTGATCGACACCTATGAGACGAAGGTCGGTCCACGGAACGGGGCGAAAGTCGTCGCAAGAGCCTGGACGGATCCAGCCTTCAAGCAATGGCTGCTGGATGACGCGACGGCGGCCATCGCCTCCCTCGGTTTCGCCGGACGGCAGGGCGAGCACATGGTTGTGGTCGAGAACACGCCGGCGGTGCACAACATGGTCGTCTGCACGCTCTGCTCCTGCTACCCCTGGCCAGTGCTGGGTCTGCCGCCGAGCTGGTACAAGGCTGCCCCATACCGGGCCCGCGCCGTCATGCAGCCGAAGGCGGTGCTGGCGGAATTCGGCATCTCCCTGCCGGAAGGCAAGGAAGTGCGGGTTTGGGATTCTACCGCCGAAATCCGCTACCTGGTCCTGCCGGAGCAGCCCGAAGAATCCAAAGGCCTGAGTGCACCGGAGCTGGAGAATTGGGTCACGCGGGATTCCATGGTCGGAGTCGGGTTACCCCACCGCCCGGAGGAAGGGTGAGGCAATGAATGGCGCACACGACCTGGGCGGCATGCATGGGTTCGGCCCGATCGACCCGGACCCGAACGAACCCCTGTTCCATGCGGAATGGGAACGCCGCTGCTTCGCGTTGACGCTCGCAGCCGGCTTCACCGGGGAATGGAACATCGATGCCAGCCGTTTCGCGCGCGAACAGATGCCGCCGGCGGAATACCTTTCGACCGGCTACTACGAGCATTGGCTGTTCGGCCTGGAACACCTGCTCGTGCAGCGCGGCATGGCCACACCGGACGAGATGACGGCCGGCACCGTGGCGGTGGAGCCGAAACCCCTCGCCCGCACCCTGAAAGCCGCCGACGTGTCCAAGGTGCTTGCCAAGGGCGGGCCGAGCGAGCGGGAGACCAACGCTCCCCCTCGCTTCACGGTCGGCGACCGCGTCCGCACCCGGAACATCAACCCGGCCACGCACACGCGCCTGCCCCGGTACGCCCGCGGCAAGGTCGGGACGGTCCACCTGCAGCATGGCGCACACGTGTTTCCGGACCGGAACGCGCTGTTCGCCGGTGAAGCCCCCCAGCACCTCTACAACGTCCGTTTCGAGGGGGAGGAATTGTGGGGGCCCGATGCGGAGCCGAGCGCTTGCACGTTCATCGATCTGTGGGAAGAGTATCTTGACGCCGCCTGACTTGTTGCCGGGCCAGCCAGCCGATGAGGACGGTCCCGTGTTCGCCGAGCCCTGGCAGGCCCAGGCTTTCGCCATGGCCGTAGAGCTGCACGAGCAAGGCCTGTTCACGTGGCCGGAATGGGCGGCGACGCTAGCGGAAGAGATCAAACGCGCCCAGGGAGAAGGCGACCCGGACACGGGCAACACCTATTACCTGCACTGGCTCGCTGCGTTGGAGCGTCTGGTTACAGAAAAAGGGGTCGCTTCCGGGGCGGAACTGGCCAGCCGGAAGGACGCCTGGGACCGTGCGGCGAAAGCAACGCCGCACGGAGAGCCTGTTCTTTTGAAAAACGGTTAGGCGAAATCGCCTGCCAACGCTTGGCGCGTGGCTTCCGGCAAGACAGCGATGTGACCATAGTTCGGGTGGTCGATGCCAAGCATCACCTTCGAGTCCGGCTGTTTGAACGCGGCAATCTGGTCATCCGTAAAGTCGAAATGTACGAACTGCACCGATGAGGCCTTGCCCTCGGCGGTTGTCCGGTCCGCGTCTTCTTCGGCCCGGGACATGATGCGTTCGCCGTTGACCTCGATGAACATATGGTCTTCGACCCCGCCCAGGCGGTTCAGCACTTGCTTGCGCCGAACCTCGTCATCGATCTCGAACATGACGGTCGCGGTCAGCTCCTTCCCCTGCGGGATCAGCGGGTTGTAAGCGTGCAATTCGTCTGGAATCTGCTCTTCGCCCCCCTTCTCGATCGCCAGCATCTCGTGGACCTGATGCCACATCGTGGCGTAATTCTCGAAGTAGAAGGTACAGTAAGGCCCCACTTCGACCCGGCGGTTTTTCTTCACGGCCGCCATCTCGCGCCGCTTTTCCTGGCGGATCGCGAGGTAATCGTCGAGCGCCATCACGTCGGCGCGGGTAATTTCCGTCTTCGCCATGGTCGGTCCTGCTGCTTTCCGGTTAGGCCACGCCGAAGGCGCGGGCGAACAGTTCAATAGGATGCGGCGCGTCCTCGACGCGGGCACCGGCTTCGATCAGCCCCATCCCTTGGGCGATGTGCATCCCCGCCAGCGGGCATTCGGATACCAGATAGTGCCGGTTCTCCGCCGCTTTCGCGTTCTTGATGGCCTGCCGCGCAACCGGCTTGCCCACTTTGTGCGCCGTTTCGAAATGATCCTTCATCACACCCCAGGAACCACCATGCCCGGAGCAGCGCTCGATCACGTTCAGTTTCACATCAGGGATCAGGCGCAGCATTTCCGTTGCCTTCTGTCCCATGTTCTGGGCACGCGCATGGCAGGCAATATGCACCGTCACGCTGCCGTCCAGGGCGCCAAGTCCTTCGGCAAGCCCCTCATTCTTGGCAATGTCGACGATGTATTCGGAGATATCGCGTGTCGCCCCGGAAAGCGCCTTGACGTTGTCGTCGTCCGGCACGATCAGCGGCCACTCGAACTTCAGCATCAGCGCGCAGGATGGGACTAGCGCGACGACTGGCAGTCCGGCGTCCACCTGCGGGCGAAGCATTGCCGCCACTTTTTTGGCCCGATCGGCAACATCCTCGATATTGCCTTGCTCCAGCTGGGGCATGCCGCAGCACATTGGATAAACCACCTCCGCTTCGACCCCATTTTTGGCCAGTACGCCCAGCGCGGCCATGCCGGTCTCGGTGCGGTTATGGTTGGAGAAGCAGGTCGCGAAGATCAACGCCTTGCGGCCATAGGCAGGCGCAGCGGTATTGACTGGCGCCGGCTTCGATTTTGCCTGGCTTTCCAGCGACTTGGAAGCATAAGTCGGCAACACCGCGTCCCGATGGACGCCAAGGGTGCTTTCCAGGAGCGGGCGGGTGACAATGTTGCCCTCAGCGCTCGCCCAGTTGCAGATGCCGGGCGCCAGCCGCGCCAGCGAGGCGTTACGGTCGGTCTTGGTCAGCTGTTTCTCGGCGAAATCGCCCCCGCTTTTCTGGTACTCCGCCACGCGATAACGGAGCATCAGGTGCGGAAAATCGAGATTGAATTCGTGCGGAGGCACGTACGGACATTTCGTCATGAAGCACATGTCGCAGAGCGTGCAGGCATCCACGACCGGCTTGAAATCCTTGCTGTCGACAGTGTCCAGTTCCATGGATGGCGCCTCGTCGATCAGGTCGAACAGCTTTGGAAATGAATCGCAAAGATTGAAACACCGTCGGCAGCCGTGACAAATATCAAAGACCCGCCGCAGTTCTTCGTCGATTTTCTCCGGGTCGGTGAAATCCGGGCCTTCCCATTCGATCGGATGCCGGGTCGGCGCTTCCAAGCTGCCTTCAGCCATACTTTCCCCTCCGGACCCGCCCGGGGCCCAGCCTGTCTCTCAGCGGTTTTTGTGACATAATTAGGTAACGGGGCGCCTGTGTGGCGCCCCGGAGCAGCAATACTGCTTAGGCCAGTTCGTCCAGAGCCTTCTGGAAACGACCGGCATGGCTGCGCTCGGCCTTCGCCAGGG
The DNA here is from genome assembly GCA_964474065.1 of uncultured Rhodospirillales bacterium. Classification (GTDB taxonomy): domain Bacteria; phylum Pseudomonadota; class Alphaproteobacteria; order Bin95; family Bin95; genus JACKII01. The sequence continues at coordinate 4,708 of CAYYSC010000140.1, forward strand.
TCTCGAACCAGTCAGCGATCTCGTCGAAACCCTCTTCGCGGGCACTGCGTGCCATACCCGGGTACATGTCCGTGTACTCGTGCGTTTCGCCAGCAATCGCGGCCTTAAGGTTATCCGGAGTGTTTCCGATCGGCTCGCCGGTCGCCGGATCGCCTACCTCTTCGAGAAATTCTAGATGACCGTGCGCGTGGCCGGTTTCGCCTTCAGCGGTGGAACGGAACACGGCAGCAACATCGTTGAAGCCTTCGACATCGGCCTTCTGTGCGAAGTACAGGTAACGGCGGTTGGCCTGGGACTCGCCCGAAAAAGCGGCCTTGAGGTTCTCTTCGGTCTTGGTGTTCTTCAGCGACATAGCGCTCGTCCTCCGATCGGATGGTCATCTGTCAGATGCGGAGGCAGCCTTCGCAGCCGCCTCCATCGGCAACTTGGGCGGAGCAGCCGCGGGTGTCAAGATTAGAATTATTATAAAGAGGGTTTTAAGGTTCTGATTCAGCGCTGGTGCTTACGGACCCGAACGACGATGCTGACATCGTCAATCGCTGTGCCCGCCGGCGGGACCGGCAAGGCCGTCACCCCGACCTCCCCATCCGGAATATCCGCCAGGTCGCCGGTATCGACGTTGAAGAAATGATGGTGGCTGGCGGTGTTGGTATCGAAATAGGACCTGCCGGGCTCCACAAACACTTCCGACAGGAGACCCGCTCCCGAAAACTGGTGAAGCGTGTTGTAAACCGTTGCCAGGGAAACCTTGATCCCCGCTGTCTCCGCTTCTCCCCGAAGTTGGTCTGCGGTCACATGCCGATCGCCTTGCCCGAACAGCAAATGAGCGAGCCCGACACGTTGCCGTGTCGGCCGCAGTCCGGCTTGACGTAACATTTCGATGGTCCCGGCGTACGTGCGGGTCATTGGCAACAGAGCCCACTCTCAACAGGTTCTCGGGTCGCGGCGCACTGTCGTGCGGTGCACTACACCTTAATATATTTCTTAGCGGAGCATTTGCGAACCACTATCATAAAAAAACGGGGTTAAGCCCCCGTTTTAATACGATCCACCAGTTCACGAACGGTTGGGATATAACCATTGGTGTAGAAAGGATCCTTCGCGAACCGGAAAGCATTATGCCCGGCAAACATCAACTGCCGCTCGGGCGAACTGCCGTGCGCGATATCCTGCAGGGTTTTTTGAATGCAAAACGACCGTGGATCTGTCTTGCGCCCGGTAGTGCCGGACTCGTTTTCGGCCCAGTTGGAAAAACGGCATGCGGACAGACAGCCCATGCAATCGATCTGATCCTTCAAGATCGACTCTTTGGCATCCGGCGAGACGAAAATCAGGGTCGAATCCGGCGTGCGCATGGCCTCGGTGCAGCCCGACTCCATCCACCCGTAAATACGCTCCAGATCTTCCCCGGTTACATAGACCTTACGATTGCGCGGCCCCATGGCGAATGCCGTATCATGGTCCCCAACCGGCTCCGGTGAAAAAGCAACCTGCCGTTCGTTACGTTGCCGCAATTCTTCAAGAAACTCGTTACGAACAGCAGACGAATAGAAACCGGTCGGGCTGAACCGGTTGAGGAAGATGTCGCCTTCCTCCAGCGTCAGCAACCGCTGCTTCCATTCATCCGAGATCGGGCTCTCCTGTGTCAAAAGGGGTCGGGTGCCGAACTGGAATGCCACCGGCGCGATTTCCGGATCGTCGATCCAATCCGCCCATTCGTCCAGACGCCAGACGCCGCCCGCCATGATCACCGGCGTTTCTTTCAAACCGACTTCATTCAACAGCGCGCGGATCGCTTTTACCCGCGGCTTCGGATCCTCCGGCGCATCGGGGTCCTCGCTATTGGACAGGCCGTTGTGGCCACCTGCACGCCAGGGGTCCTCATAGACCACACCCCCCATCCAATCGGCGAACCGATGATATGCCCGCTTCCAAAGCGCGCGAAAGGCACGCGCCGAGGAAACGATGGGATAATAATAGACCCCGTAGGAAGAGGCGATCTCTGCCACCCTGTACGGCATCCCTGCTCCGCAGGTAACGCCGTTGATCAGTCCTTTTGCTCCCTGCAGGGTGCCGTGCAGCACCCGCTCGGCGCCGCCCATCTCCCATAGCACATTCATGTGGATTGGGCCGCGGCCTTTGGCGAGATCATACGCGACGCGGGCCTGATAGATCGCGCCACGCACGGCATGAGCGATCAGTTCCTCATGCCTTTGCCGCCGCGTCTTGCCGAAATAGGCCTGATAGATCAGTTCGCCGTTGTCGTCACGCGCGTCCGCGTTGACGCCGGAAAACGTTCCGGCGCCTCCGGTCGCGGCCCACGCACCCGAGCTTTCCCCATTGGAAATGGCAATACCCTTCCCCCCTTCGATCAAGGGAAGGGCATCGCGCCCGGACAGCCGGATAGAATTTAAGTGAAAGCTCATGTCTGCACCTCGTACGGAATCGGTGCCGGACTAGGCTTCGGCCTCAGTGGTCAGTTCTTCCCCGGTTTCCTGATTAACCGCCCGCATGGATAGCTTCACACGGCCACGGTCATCGATCCCCAGGCATTTCACCTTCACCATCTGACCTTCGCTAACAACGTCGCTGACGGACTTCACCCGCTCATTCTTCAATTCGCTGATATGAACGAGACCGTCCCGCGGACCCAGGAAGTTCACGAACGCGCCGAAATCCATGATCTTGACGACCTTGCCCTCATAGATCACGCCTGGTTCCGGCTCCGCCACGATCCCACGGATCATGGCGATGGCGGCATCGGCAGCCCCGCCATCGACGCTGGCCACCTTGATTGTGCCGTCGTCTTCGATATCGACCTTTGCGCCGGTCTTTTCAACGATCTCCCGGATGACTTTACCGCCCGTGCCGATAACGTCGCGGATTTTTTCCTTCGGAATGGTGATCGTCGTAATCCGCGGTGCATTGGCACTCACTTCCGTACGGGCGATGCCGATCGCGCTCGCCATTTCGCCCAGGATATGCATCCGGCCGTCACGGGCTTGGCCGAGCGCAACGCGCATGATCTCCTCGGTGATCGAGGTAATCTTGATATCCATCTGCAACGACGTGACACCCGCATCGGTGCCGGCGACCTTGAAATCCATGTCGCCGAGATGGTCCTCGTCGCCCAGAATGTCCGA
>CAYYSC010000141.1:0-7820 GCA_964474065.1 uncultured Rhodospirillales bacterium
TTAATCGCCACGGCCATGCCGGTGAACCAGACCGCCGCGAGCATAATCCAGGCTGCCCCGCGGATATTGCCGGGCACGGCTTGCCATCGCTGCTGGGCGCCGTAACGCGCCGCCCGCAGCGTCGATATCACGGCCATCGGCGTAGCATGGCTTCCGGGGCGACCCTTGGCGCAGGCCTTTCCACCTTGGCCGCAGTCCCGAACGTCAGGAAGCCGACCAAGCGCTCCGCTTCACCCAGATTCAAGGCGTGCCGCAGGGCCAAGGTCGAGACCTTTTCCCCGCTTAAAAGGCTCCCGGCATAGCCCATAGCTTCTGCTGCCAGCAGCATTTGCTGGACCGCTGTCCCGATAGCGATCCATTGTTCATGCTCCGGGACGATCTCATGAGACCGGTGGATGCAAGCTGCAAGCGCCAACAGGGCTGGCCCGGCCCACGCGCGTTCCCGGGCGCGGTGCACGCGTTCCTGGGCCACTGTCGGCCTTAGCTCGACTTCCGCAGCCGCAAAGGCATCGGCCAACCGCTCCCGGTCGTCCAGCAGCAGTAACCGCCACGGGCGCAAGCTGCCGTGATCCGGCGCGCGTAGGCCTGCGGCAACGATCTGCGAGAGTTCTTCGTCAGAAGGACCGGGCGCGAGCAGCCGCCTCGGCGGGACCGAACGGCGCCACAGCAGAAAATCAAGGAGGTCCTTGCTATCCGTCACCGCAGGCAATTTGGGTGCTTATTCCGGCAACGGCGTGATCCGGTACAGCGCCTTGACCAAGCTACTGAGATCCGCTGAACCAAACGCCTCCTTTGCAATTTCATGGATCTGTCCATTCCGCATCAGACGGCTGATGGTTTGATCTACGGCGAGGCGAAAACCGGAGTCGCCTCGTGGCAGAGCCAATGCGTAAGGCTCTACAGACAGATATTCATCCGCGATCCTAAGTCCTGAAGCCTCCGGGTCCTGGTGCCGCATGAACGCGAGCAGCGTTCGGTCCGCGAAATAGGCCTCCAATTGGCCTGCCTTTAATGCCTCCATGCCCTCGGCGTGGTCCTCGATAGCCGTGATGTTCGCCCCAGGGAACGTGGCGCGAACCGCCCGTTCGGTCGTCGTGCCGGCACGCACACCCAGCTTTTTCCCGGCCAATTCACCGAGGGAGGAAATCTGGACGTCCTCCGCAATCATCAAACCGGCCCCGTCGACAAAAATGGGCAGGGAGAAGTCTACGATTTGACGCCGGGTCAGCGTCGCACTCGTCGGGCCGCAAAGCAAATCGATCTCCCCGTTTCGCAACGCTTCAAACCGGTTTTCAGCAGTTACGGGGATATATCGGATGCCAATCGCCGGCAGATTCAAGTCGGCCTTCAACGTGTCGGCGACCGCCTTGCAAATCGTCACCGAATATCCTGCCGCTTTCCCCGGCTCCTGTTCATACGAGAAGGGGGGCGCATCCGTTCGGAATCCAATACGGAGCGTCTGACTTTCCGCAACCCGGTCCAATACACCCGCGCCCGCCGCGGTACTCCCGAAGATTAAGGCAATAACAAGAATCGAAATGATACGCATGGGACGATGCCTCCATCCAAAACTACATATTCCCGGCATCATAATGGGATCGCCAATACTGGCCAGTGTTTGTTCCTGCCACCAATAGTCTCTCACGTGAGCCTCTGATGGCGACACACGTCCCGTTTCGCGCCTCACGCCCCGAACTTGTTGTCCCTGGGGAAGCCATGCGGAGGGTGATGGCCGGCTGCGGCTCGTTTGCCAAGCCAGGGCGTCAAGTCCTCCTCCCGCCGCGTCCGTTCGCCGCTTTGCCAAGTAAGACCATCGGCAAGCGTTAGCGTGGTGAGATCACTCAGCCCGCCATGCTTGTAACGCTGCAGGATTACGCCCCTGCCCCGGCTCATTTCCGGCAGCTCTTCCAGCGGAAAAATCAACAAACGTCGCTCGTCACCGATCACCGCAACATGGTCGCCTTCAACTGGGACCACATGGGACAGAGCCGCGCCTTTAGCCGGCGTCATGACCTGGCGCCCGCCCTTGGTCTGGGCCAGGCAGGCCTGAGACGCGATACGAAACCCGCGCGCATCCGTCGAAGCGAGGATAAGTTGCTGATCCTTTGCAACGACTCGAAGTGCCACCGGCACATCCTCCGCGGCTAAGTCGATCAGGAGACGAAGCGGCTCCCCCTGGCCACGGCCGCCGGGAAGCCGGTCAGGCGAAAGCGTGTAGGCCCGGCCGCCCGTTGTGAACAACAGAAGCTTGTCTGTCGATTGGCACGTAACCCGAAAGCGCTCTGAATCGCCTTCTTTATATTTGACCTCCGAATCAGGGCTCAGATGACTTTTCAATGCTCGTACCCAGCCCTGTTCCGACACAACCACTGTAACCGGTTCACGCTCTACCAGAGCTTCGACGGAAAGATCCACCTCTTCTGGCGCGCTGGCGATGGTGGTGCGGCGCTTGCCGAGTTCCGTGTTGGATCCAAACTTCTGACGGATCTCGCCGATCTGCTCGGCAATCTTCTGCCACTGCCGTTCTTCACTCGCGAGCAGAGCCTCCAACTCCGCCTGCTCTTCCGCCAGTTTGCCGTATTCCTTGCGGATCTCTATCTCTTCGAGCTTGGCTAGCGCCCGCAAGCGCATGTTCAGGATCGCATCCGCCTGCACCTCAGTCAGGTCCCAACGGACCATCAATGCAGGTTTCGGTTCCTCCGATTCGCGGATCAAGCGGATGACCTCATCGATGTTCGCGTAAACGATCAGATGCCCGGCCAACACTTCCAGCCGGTGGGCAATCTGGCCGAGGCGGTGGCGAGACCGCCGCTCCAACACTTCCTGGCGATGGTCGAGAAACGCCTTCAGAACCTCTGTCAGGCCCATTAGACGGGGCACCGTGCCTCCGTCCAATACGTTCATGTTCAGGCCAAAACGAGCCTCCAGCTCTGTCTGCTGGAAAAGGGATTCCATCAACGCTTCCGGCGGAATCGTGCGGTTCTTCGGCACGAGCACCAAACGCACGTCTTCCGCTGATTCATCCCGCACGTCGCCCAGGAGCGGGAGCTTCCGATTCTCCAGCAACTCCGCAATTTTTTCGACCAAACGGCTTTTCTGCACTTGGTAGGGCATTTCGGTAACAACCACCTGCCAAGTGCCCCGGCCTAGATCCTCCTTTTCCCACCTAGCCCGCACGCGCAATGAGCCGCGGCCGGAAGCGTAAGCCTGCGCAATCTTGTCCTGATCCTCGACCAGCACGCCGCCGGTCGGGAAATCCGGCCCCGGCAGGTGCTTCATTACCCGGGCAAGCGAAGCATCCGGGCTCTTGATCAACAGCAGAAGAGCCGCGCAGATCTCCTCCGCGTTATGAGGCGGAATGTTCGTGGCCATTCCGACCGCAATGCCTTGGGCGCCATTCGCCAGCAGGTTCGGGAACGCAGCCGGCAAGACAACCGGCTCCGAACCCTCGCCGTCGTAGGTATCGCGAAAATCGACAGCGTCCTGCTCAATGCCTTCCAGCAGCGCCTCGGCAACGGCGGTGAGCCGTGCCTCCGTGTAGCGCATGGCGGCTGGGTTATCGCCGTCAATATTGCCGAAATTACCCTGGCCTTCGACCAATGGATAACGGGCAGCAAATTCCTGTGCGAGGCGGACCATGGCATCATAGATCGCAGCATCCCCATGGGGGTGGAATTTGCCCATCACATCGCCGACAACGCGTGCACACTTTTTGAAGCCTGCCCGCGGATTTAGGCCAAGTTCCCGCATCGCATAAAGCAGGCGACGGTGCACCGGTTTCAGACCATCGCGCACGTCCGGCAACGACCGTGCCATGATGGTGGAGAGTGCATAGGCCAGATAGCGCTCGGATAGTGCCTGCTCGAAGCCTACGGGGCGAACCGGCTCCCGGCCCGAGGGGCCATCGTCATTGTCAGGGGGAGGAAGATCGTCGTCGCTCACGCGCCGGGGTCCAATACCATTCGGAGTTCCTACTGTGCCCAGACGATGACGATTCTGAAGCCCGGCAAAGCGTCTCAGGGAGGGGCCTATGGCCGAACAGGCGCAACGCCGTCTGCGGCAGCGCTAGACTGTCCGGACAGTGGGGATTTTCCCGCGATTTTCACCATCCAGCGCGCCACCGTGTCAATTTGCGCCGCATTGATCGGGCGTCCCGCCAAGACCTCTCTTGCCGCCCCCCTTTATTTGGATCTTCTCGTCCCCTGTGACCGGTCGCGGACCGAGTCCGCTGACACAGCTGTCCCGGAGGCAAATACGCCGATCAACTTGCCCTCTATCGCCGTATCCACGCATTCGACCATGATAGCATCGATCAGCAGTACTCGATACTCGCCGGCGGGATCGAGTGGGCGACGGCCCTGCCGGAGCCGCTGGCCGACACCATCGAGAATCACAGTTAGGATGGTCCGCGTATTCGGTGACAGCACCCCGGTAAAAAATGCTACCGTCGGCAATGGGCAAAACCACGACCGCGCGGACTTGGCGCCATGCCAGGGCCGGGCACCCACGGCACAGGCAATCGGCAATACTTCGACCCGACCAGAACAATTGGGGCCCTATTTCGATCAAGGTTTCTGCAGATCGACAGCCACAAAGCCGAGCGGGACATTCGCGCCAACAGTCTCGCCCGCAATATTGAGTTGAGTGGGGATCGGAAGTGGGCAAGCTGGATGACTTCGCCTACTCTGTGATTGAAACGACGAAACTGAACGAGGTTGATGCTCAAGCCGTGCGACCCAGCATGCCCGGCCGTGTTGCCGACGACGGGATCAGCCGCGTCGATTGCCTCTTCCCTTCGGATTATCAAACCACCTGAACCGTCGAGAGCCCTGTACCTTACGAATACCCTCGTTCGGCGGGTTCAGTAAGGAATGCGGGTTAGGCGACCTTTTCGGCCGACGCCGTTGTGACAAATCAACAAATATACAACCCACGATATATTCGTTCACATGTCGCCCGCTCGCTGGATGGCCAATCATAGCCGTAGCGTCAGCCAAGAGCCTTGCCACAGACCGCCGAAGCGCGAAATGAATAACGTTTTATGCTGCTGAAGAGCATCTCAATTCTCGCTGCTGGGCGCACAACTATCGCTGCTCTAAATTTCGCGCGAAATATTCTCTTGGCACGGTTGATCAGCGTCGAAGACTACGGCATTGCAAGCACATTTATCGTTGCATTATCGCTGGTAGAATTGGCTGGAGACCTAGCGCTGGACCGCATGATCGTGCAGGACCGCCAGGGCAACTCGCGTCGCTTCGTTGGAACCATCCAAGCTCTGATGCTCGGGCGTGGAATCCTGCTGACTGCTCTTTTGTACGTGATTGCCGAACCTATTGCCCACATATTCAACCATCCTGAACTGACCTGGGCTTATCAAGCGTTTGCAATTCTGCCTTTCATCACCAGCCTGCTTCATATGGATGTCATGCGCCAGCAGCGGGACATGTCTTTCGGCGCCCTGGTCATGGCAGAAGCATCCGGCGCGGCCTTATCGTTATTAGCGGTTTGGCCTCTAGCGATTCTTCTAAAAGATTTCCGGGTTATCCTTGCCGCTCTGTTCCTCGACCAAGTCGTGCGAGCCGCGGCCAGCCATCTCTTGGCCCGCCGTTCATTCGCTATCGCGTGGGACACGGAAGTCTTCAAAAAAGCCTTGAAGTTCGGCGTACCTCTGATGGTGGCGGGTATGGTCAACTTCGCGATCCTCCAAGGTGACCGAATAGTAATTGGTAACCAGTTCACCGCACGTGACCTAGGTCTGTTCAGCGCAGCGCTAACGCTGGCCATGACCCCCTCTCTCATAACGGCTCGGATCGCCCAAACTTTCTTTCTGCCTCTGCTAGCCAAAATCCAGGACAATACTGCAAAATTTGAAATCCAAGCCGCGATTTCTCTCCAGGCTATGATCTGCTTCGCCGGTTTTGCATGTTTTTGCTTTGCAGCTATTGGTGAACCTCTCTTCAGAGTGCTGTTCGGACCAAAATTGGCAGAAGCCGCCTATCTGGTAACTCCACTCGGCATCGCATTTGCTATTCGACTGGCGCGGGTCGGACCAACGACATGTGCGCTATCCAAGGGGCATACTCTGAATGTGATGATGGCTAACCTTGTTAGACTCTTTACGCTACCAATAGCATTCTTTGCCGTTCTACAAGGCGGGACAATGCTGGATGTCGCTTTGATTAGTGTAGTGGGCGAAATCCTGTCGTTAGCGTTGGCTACCTTGCTACTGTATTGGCGTTCGAAGGTAATAGCGCCCGCACGAATGTTATCCGTGTACGCCTTGGGAGGGATATTTATTTTGACGCTGATCCTACCCATAACCTTTGATTTTCATCGGTTTTGGCCAGTTACTGGCTCAACTGTTGTCTTGGCGTTAATGGTTTTTGCCTGTAGGGATCTCCGGCAGTTTACGCTGACCTACCTCAAAGAGTTTCTCAGAAACCGCAGAGCAAAAACTCGCGGCACCATCGTGGTTCCCGACAACCAGCCTTGACTGACCTCCGCAATCGCGAAAGGCTTCCATCTTGTCTAATAAAATTTTGTTCCACATTGGATACCATAAAACCGCTACGACCTTTTTACAGCGTTTCTTTTTTACTGAGAGATTCGGATATAATCCGGTCTTTTCTCATGCTGACGTTTGCGAGGTTATTATAGATCCCCACCGATTGGATTTTTCAGGCGATCCGGCACGTCAGCGTTTGGCTGAACGGCAAGGGGCGCAGGGAACCACTCCAGTAGTTTCGTCAGAGTTGCTGTGTGGACACCCTTATCAGGGCGGACGAGAAAATCATGACTTCGCTTATCGTATCAAAGAGATTGCACCTGATGCAAAAATATTAATCACGATTCGAGAGCAAATTCGTGCAATCACGTCGAGTTATATGCAATACCTTAATCGAGCCGGCACGCTTTCTTTAAGAGATTTTCTGAATCCAGATGAATACTATGGGTACTATTACTTTTCTCCTTCGCATTTTCATTACGACCGCATAGTGCATTTATATCAAACGCTTTTTGGTGCCGGCAATGTGCTCGTAATTACACAAGAAGAAATAGCAAAAGATTCCCCCTCTGCGTTACGGACAATTTCTGAATTTGCTGGAGCGGATGCCGCGCCAATCGCAGAACTGGAACCGCCACGCCGTATCGGAGACAGCCCCCCGGAAAGCCTCTCCCCAATCTTACGCCGCATCAATCATTTCCGGAGCGGGGCAGTGAAGCCCGAAGTCCTTGTGGACCTGGGTCCTGCAGCCGAATGGGCTTTCCGAGGAGTCGGATGGTTTGGACGCGTAGGGCCGCTGAACGCTTGGCTTAAGTCTAAGCAGACAGTCCGTGAATTCATCAAACAAGAACTTTCCGGACAATTCGCTGAAAGTAATCAACAACTTCAACACTTGATTGGACCACGCATCGACTTAGCGTCTTTTAGTTACGAATTGCCCCGCGATCCTGTGTGGTAATAGGAGACGCCTCACTCAGGCGGCCCCTTCAGTTCGACATGGTTGCCATCCGGATCATTCAAATAGATTGAGGGACCGTATCCTTCTGCGCCGTAGCGCCGGGCAACTTCGCCTAGTTCCACCCCATGGGCTTGGAAATGCGCTTTCAGCGACTCAGGTTCGAACGGCGAGATCGTCACGGCGAAGTGATCCATGTTTCGCCCGCCCTGCTCATTGCCAGCCGGCACCAAATCAATCAGTGCGCCGCCGGCGCGCAACTGAACAAGGCCGATCGCTTCAACTCGCCGCTCCTCGCGGCAGCCCAACACATCCGTGTAGAAACGGACGGCCCTGTCCATGTCCGAAACACGAAGCACG
>CAYYSC010000142.1:0-7804 GCA_964474065.1 uncultured Rhodospirillales bacterium
CATAAAGACCGCAGCGTACCGGTCCAGAGACTGCGGCAGCGCCTGTCCGATGTTCGGACAGCGGATATCCAGCGCGTACCCCCGGGCCATCAGTTTTTGACCGACGCGCCCGGGATACGACAAACGTTGGTGAACGATCATCAAAATAGGAGTAAGCATTACCCGATGATATGTTGCGAGGGCTTACCAAATCAATGCCCTCTCCTGCCGCGCTACCGCCCGGAACCGATCACAGTCATACCGAAGGGCGGTCTCTGTAACGCTGTCATCGAGTGAATTGAGTACCTTCCAATGATGACACACCTCCATCATGCGGTCGTTGCAGGAGACGATCCATGCAGAGCCCTTCACCCGCCCACGCCACTGCAACACAAGTATGGCAACTGGTAATCGGCGACGCTGCCAGAGCAGGCGGCCATCTGCTGCCCTACCTAGCGGGAATCGTGGCATATCCGCTCGGGTGGATGCTGCTTGCAGAACCGGTGCGCCGCCGCTTCGCGCCGCAGGTACCGTGGCTGCCTGCCGCGATCGTCTACGGCGTTGCCCTCTGGGTCTTCGCCCTTTACATCATGGCGCATCTGGTTGCCGGGAGCCCCGCTTTTCTGGACTTCACGGGCATCACCTGGGTCGCGCTCGTCGGCAACATACTATACGCGGTGGCGGCGGCGGCGGTTGCCAAAAGCCGTGGAAGCTGACCCGCTACATGCTTTGCTGAGCGTTGTCAGGTCCGGTCCCAAGAGACCGCTCTTTTCGAGCACACAGGCGAACTCGATCTCGGCCGGTGGTCCGCCCCTAATGTCGGGCTCGGCTCTTTACGGAACCCGTTTTACCCGATGAATGCTGCAGAACTCGCCAAGCTAACCCTCGCCAGTCAAGCCCGCGGCTCGGCCCGGTACACCGGATGGGTTCTCATGGCTGCCTTACCGATGATGATTGCGGGCCTGATGCTGCCGAGCCTGCACCTGCAGAACCTGTGGGTGATGCAGCAGGAATACTCGCTGTTATCCGCCGTTCTGGCATTCTGGCACAGGCAGTATTATAGCCTTTTTGCTGTCCTGCTGTTTTTCACCGTGCTCTTTCCGACAGTGAAGATCGTTGCGGGGCTGCTGGTGTTTTATCTGCCGTTCCGCAGGCCCGAAGGACTGAAACGGTGGGCGGCGCCGTTGTCGGCGCTGTCAAAATGGTCGATGCTGGATGTCTTCATCGTGGCGGTGGCCGTTCTGGCCCTCGAGGGTTCCCTGGTGACTGCCGCTAGCCTTGGACCCGGCATCGCGCTATTTGCTGGGTCTGTCCTATTGTCCGGCTGGGCCTACGGCCGGCTCACATCCCTGCTGGTTCGCCAAATCGAGGAAAAGAGTGAATAATCATGCATGATCTGGTGTTGAAGGGCGGCCGCGTTATCGACCCGGCCCAAAACATCGACCGCGTGACCGATGTCGCCTTCGCCGACGGCAAGGTTGCCGCTATCGGCGACGGGTTGGAAGGGCGCGACACCCGCGACGTTTCCGGCAAAATTGTCACGCCTGGGCTGATCGACCTGCACACGCACCTCTATGCCTACCATACCTCAATCGGCATCGAGCCGGATCCGTATGCGCTCAAGACCGCCTGCACGACCCTCGTGGATGCGGGCACGGCTGGACCGGCGAATTTCGCGGGGTACCGGCGCCATATCGTCGAGGCGGCGGACGTGAACATCGTCAGCTACATCAATATTTCCTTCGCCGGCATTTTCGCTTTCAGCCGCACCGTGATGGTGGGCGAATGCGGGGACTTCCGGCTGCTGCATGCAGAATCCTGCCTGAGGGCAATTGAGGAACACCGTGATCTGATCTGCGGCGTGAAGGTGCGCATCGGCATGACGGCCAGCAATGGCGAGGGCGTTGCGCCTTTGGACATCGCGCTAGAAGTGGCGGATGCGGCGGGTCTGCCAGTGATGTGCCACCTTGACTACCCGCCGCCGAGCCGGGTGGAAACGCTTTCTCGCCTGCGCAAGGGCGACGTGCTTACCCACTGTTTCCGTCCCTTCCCCGGTGCGCCGAGCCATTACGACGGTCGGGTCCGTCAAGAGGTGTTGGAAGCGCGCGAGCGAGGCGTGATCTTCGACGTCGGCCACGGCGGCGGCTCCTTCGGCTGGAAAACGGCGGAAGACATGGTAGCGAATGGCTTCCTGCCGGACTGCATCTCCTCCGACGTGCACTCGATCAGCCAGGACGGACCGGCCTATGACCAGCTCGTCACCATGTCGAAGTTCCTGCACCTGGGGCTCAGCGAGACGGAGGTAATCCGCGCCTCGACCGTAGGCCCGGCCAATGCGGTCAGCCGGCCGGAACTGGGTTCGCTGGCCGTCGGCACGGAGGGCGACGCATCCGTGCTCAGCCTCGAAGACGGCCGGTTCACCCTGACAGACGTCAAGGGGCTGGACCGCACCGGCGAACGCCATTTCCGCGCCCACGGCATGGTTATGCGCGGCACCTGGCGGTCCGCGGTCTAAGGGATCAGATCCTACCCCAGCGGCGGTGCAGCCAGAACCAGTCGGCCAGGTTCTCGCGCACCCGCCGCTCCAGGTGCTCGTTGATGCGTGCCGTCGTTGCCGCAATAGCCTCGCCGCGGGCGGCGGCACCGGGGCCTGCGGGCGCCACGGGCTCGACCAGTTCCGCGTGAATCCGATACCGGGCCGGACCGAGGCGCTCCGCCCAGCCGAAAACGATGGCCGCCTTGAACCGCTGGGCGAAATGGGCGGGGGCGGCCGTCGTCATTGCAGGTTTGCCGAAAAAAGGCACGGCGATACCTTCGTTGAATTTCTGGTCAACCAGAACGCCCAGATTGCCGCGCCCGGAGAGGACCCGAAGCGCCTCGCGCCCGCCATCGGTGCTCTTCGGCACCAAGTGCGCGGCGCCCCTCAGCCTCCGCCAAATCCGATCGACGAGCGGATTGTTCGGGGCGCGGTAGATCGCGGTGAGGGAAAACCCGTTGGCCAGGATCAACGCGCCGAAGACCTCGAAATTCGCCAGATGGCCGCCAACCAAGACGACGGGTTGGCCAGCGTCCTTTACTCTTCGCAGGAGGGCTAGAGCCTCTGGCGCTGCGAAGACGTTTCCCCTCTCAATCACTTGGTTTACATGCGGCATCTCTGCGAAAACCCGACCGTGGTTCTCCCAGGTAGCGCGGACAACGCTCTCGATCTCTCCTTTCGACAGCTCGGGCAGAACATGCCGCAGATTGCGCCGCGCCCGTTCCGAAAGCGGCAGGCGTGGACCGATGGCGCGGGCAAGCCAGCCGCCGGCATTGGAGGCGGTCTCGGGTTTCAGCAGGCCAAAAAAGCCCAACGCCAGCCACAAAAGAGCCGCTTCCAGCGGGTCGGTCAGCCAACGTTGCATGGGCTTCCGTGCGCTCATGCCGCCTCCAAACGTTTGCGGAGAAACCGCTCCAGTGCCGGCCTGTCGTCGAAGCGGAGTTCGACCGGCAACACCTGCACGCGCTCCCGCCAAGCCTCTGGCAAGCGAACATGATCCTTTTCTGTCGTGACCAATATCGTATCGCCTCCCGTGCCGACGGCCATCCGTTGCAACTCCGCCTCCGCGAAACGATGGTGGTCGGCAAAGGCGTGGGCGGCAATCAGTTCGGCCCCCGCTCCGGTCAGCGTGTCGAAGAATTTCTTCGGCCTTCCGATACCCGCAAAGGCCACCACCCGCTTGCCGGAAAAGCTCATGGCATCCGCTGCCGGAAGGATACGCGCCCGGAAAACCGGCTTGCTTGTCGCCGGGCGAAACGCGCCCGGGCCAATAACGAGCACCGCATCGGCCCGGCCCAACGCGCGGGACACGGGCTCGCGCAACGGTCCCGCCGGCAAACAGTAGCCGTTCCCGAAACCCTGAACGCTATCGACAACCAGCACGGAGACAGCTTTCTTCAAGGCAGGGTTCTGGAAGCCGTCATCCATGATGATCAGACCAGCCCCGGCCTCCGCCGCCGTGCGTGTGCCGGCCAATCGATCCCGTGCCACCCAACTCGGTAGCTGCGCCGCCAGCAGCAATGGCTCGTCGCCGACATCGGCCGAATGATGCGCGGCAGGATCAACGCGCACCGGCCCTTTCAGGCGGCAACGGTAGCCCCGGCTCAAGGCATGCGGCTTGCAATCCGCCAGCATCGCGGCGATAGCCAGCACAGTCGGAGTCTTGCCGGCTCCGCCCGCTACCACGTTACCAACGCAAATCACCGGAGCGCCCGTTTCCTGCGGCCGGATCAGAGCCTTCCGCAGCCAGCCGGCCGCCGCATAGGCGCAACCTGCCGGAGCCAGCGAGCCTGCAAGCCAGTTTCGCCTTTCCCAGAAGTCAGGAGCGCGCATGACCGGCCGGAATGAGCTTTTCCACCGCCGCCAGCACGTGATCCAGTACGCTGGTCTCGGCCGCTGCCAGGCGGGCAGCCGATTCCACCATCGATGCGCGCAGGGACGGATCGTTCCGCAACGCGACGATGGCGCTCGCCAGATCCTTCGCGTCTTCAACCCGATGCGCCGCCCCTGCCGACCGGAGCGCCTGACTAACCTCCCGGAAATTGTCCTGATGGGGCCCGAACAGAATGGCCGAACCGAGCCTCGCCGGCTCCAACGGGTTGTGGCCGCCGAGGGGCGCCAGCGAACCGCCCACGAACGCCACGGGCGCCAGACGATAGAAGAGGCCAAGCTCCCCCAACGTGTCGGCGATGTAGACTTTCCCGTCTGGCCAATCGCCCGCGCTGCGCAACCGCACATCTTTCTGATCGAAGTAGACCGCTGCCCATTCCGGCCCGCGCTCCGGGTGGCGGGGGGCGATGATGGTCAGGCAGTCCGGCCACTGCAGGTTGAGGTAACGTTGCACCGCGGCGACGTCCTCGATTTCCTCCGAATGAACGCTCGCCGCCAGCCAACAGGGGCGGTTTCCGATGATCGCGCGCAGAGACGCGAGAGCCTTTTCGTCCGCCGGCAGCGGGGGCGCCGCCGATTTGAGATTGCCAAGAGTGGTCACTCTGTCGGCCCCCAGCGCCATCAAACGCCGCGCGTCATCCGGCGACTGGGCGAGGATGGTTTCGAACGAGCGAAGAAGTTGGTTGATCGTGCCCGGCCATCGCCGCCAGTTCCGAAAGGACCGCTCCGAGAGCCGGGCATTGATCAGAGCCATCGGCGTTCCGCGGGCCGCGGTCTGGCGGATCAGGTTCGGCCACAACTCCGACTCGGTCCAGACCGCGAGCGCAGGCTGCCAATGAGCGAGGAAACGGTCCACGGCGTCGGGCCGGTCCACAGGCACGAACTGGTGGATGATCCCTTCCGAGGCCCGCGCGGCTACTACCGACGCAGAGGTTACGGTCCCTGTGGTCAGCAACACGGTCCATTCCGAATGGGCCTGCCGGAACCGTTCCAGCAGGGGAAGAACGGAAACCGCCTCGCCGACGCTTGCGGCATGGCACCAAACCAGTTCCCCCGCCGGTCTTGGACGACTCGGCCGGCCGAAGCGCTCACCGAAGCGTTCCGGATGTTCCCGTCCGCGCGCCAGGCGCCGCCGCAGATAGAGTCCGATCAACGGCGCGGCGAGCCAGCTTGCTGCCCGGTACGCTTCCAGTAATAGCGCCATTGCCTACACCATCGCCGGATCGGGGGGCTGCACGGCGGCAATGCCAACCGAGGCGTCAGCTTCCGCTGAAATCCTATTCAACTCCCATTCCAGGCGGGCGCGTATCCGGCCGAGATCGTTTTCGCGCGTGCCGGCCGACACCGTCACCAGGTCGCCGATCAGAAGTGCGCCCCGAGAACCGGGCAGCGGATACGGGACAATCATTCGATCCCACGAATTCGCCCGCCAGGACGGAGACACGCTGGCCGCCACCGGCAGAATCCCCACACCGGCCATCCGGGCGAGACGAATGGCCCCCACGCTTGCGCGCATCGGCGGTCCCCGCGGTCCGTCTGGTGTGATCCCCACAATACGTCCGGCCTTCACACGGGCCACCACTTCTCGGGCAGCAGGCGCGCTGCGCCGATCGCGATGGCCGCGCGCTGTCGATCCCTCGATGGCTTGATGGCCGAAACGCTTGGCCGTATCGGCCATCATGCGCCCGTCGCGGGAGCGGGAGATCAACATATCGATCCCAATTCCACGCCAACACAATGTGAGCGGCAAGAGCCGGTTGTGCCAGAAACACACGACCACGCCGTTCCCACCGGCGAATATCGCCTCCGCGTTAGCACTTTCGTCCCGTACCATCCGAAGACCAAAGCGCGCCGCTCTCAGATAACCGAATATCAGAGCCGGCAGCTTCCGCTGGACCGCTCCATTGTGGAGGACGCGCATTCCCACGAGACTACGCTCCTGCGACCGTCATGCCTTCTACCAGGATCGACGGCGCGTTAACGGCGGCGCGGAACTGCAGATCATCCGCCGGCTGCACCTGACGGAACATGTCCTTCAGGTTTCCCGCAATCGTGATCTCGCTCACCGGATGGACGATTTCACCCTTCTCAATCCAAAAGCCGGTGCAGCCACGGCTGTACGTCCCGGTCACGAGGTTCACGCCCTGCCCGATCAGGCTGGTGACCAATAGCCCCCGCTCAAGCCCGGCAATCATGTCATCCCGGCTGACTTTTCCGGGCTGCATATAGAGATTGGTTGACCCGACACCCGGCCCCGCGCCAACGCTTCGCGTGGCTCGGCCATTGCTCGTAAGACCCAACTGCCGGGCAGTTGCGAGGTTCAGGAGCCACTGCTGAAGGACTCCGTCCGCGACCAGGGACAATTCCTCGGCAGGCAGACCTTCGCCATCGAACGGCGCGGACGCCAGCCCGCGGAGCCGGCGAGGATCATCGACAATCTCAATACCGGGGGCGAAAATCTGGTGACCTAGGCTGTCCCTTAAAAAGCTGGTGCCGCGGGCAATCGCCTGCCCGTTGATGGCACCCGCCAAGTGACCAACCAATCCGCCCGCGATCCGCCAATCGAACACGACCGGCACCTGCTGGCTCTTGATCTTGCGCGCGCCGAGCGCTTGGACTGCCCGCTCTCCGGCCCGACGGCCAACGTCTTCGGGGGAGTCCAAGTCGGCAGCATGCACGGCCCGATGGAAATCATACTGGCGTTCCATGCCCGTACCCTCACCTGCCAGGGCGACGGCGGCCACCGAAAAGCCGGTGCGGCGGTAGCTGGCTGAGAATCCGTTGCTGCCAACCACGGCCAGGGCGCTTCGCCCCCAACTGGCGCTGGCACCTTCGCTATTCCTGGAGACGCCCGAAACCGCCAGCATGGCGGTTTCGGCTGCGGCAGCCCGTGCCTCGATTTCCTCCACGCTGGGCTCCGACGGGTCTTCCAGTTCCAGATCCGGCCAGTCCCGCGCGAGTTGGGCCGGATCAGCCAGCCCGGCAGTCGGATCCTCCGGCGCCGCCTTGGCCATGGCGGTCACCCGCTCGACCAAGGCATCTAGCGCCGCCGAGGAAGGATCGGACGTCGAGGCCGCTGCCTGACGGCCGCCGATCAGGACGCGCAGACCTATGTCGGAGCCTTCGCTCCGGTCCGCCTGTTCGAGAGAACCGCCGCGCCAGTCAATGGACAAGCTTTCGCCGCTGACCGCGACCGCATCGGCACCATCCGCACCCGCGGACCGCGCCTTCTTCACGAGTTCTTCGAGGAGATTAAGGGTATTCTCGCTGCTCATGCGTCTCTCATAGCGCAAGCAGCGGCCGCCGTCACGCTCGCCGGATCACTCCGATCGCCCAATAAAGCGTGAGCGCCGCCATCGCCGCGATCAGGGCCATTAGGATGGTGCCGCCATAGCCGAC
>CAYYSC010000143.1:0-7735 GCA_964474065.1 uncultured Rhodospirillales bacterium
AGCTGAAGGCCGACGTTCACGAGGCCTACAAGAAAACCCTCGGTCCCTACGCCGATTTTGCGGACCAGTTGCGCGCCGCCATGCCGGAGGACGCGGTTTTCGTGCGCGATGTCACCAAGTCCCACACCACCTGGGGCTACCGCCTGTTCCCGATTCTCTCACCGGAGACCAACATCTACCCTGTCGGGGCGGCGATCGGGCCGGGCTTCCAACTGGGCATGGGGGCGGCGCTGGCCGGCGGCGGCAAGGTTGTCGCCATGACCGGCGACGGCGGCTTCTTCCTCAATGTGGGTGAAATCTGGACCGCGGCGCAGGAGAATATCGACTGCTGCATCCTGGTGATGAACGATCAGGCCTATGGCGTGATCAAGGATATCCAGGACGCCCTTTATGGAGAACGCCACTTCTTTGCCGACCCCGTGGGGCCGCCGCTGGATAAGCTGGCCGGACTGGCCGGCATGCCCTATTTTAAGGTCACTGACGGTTCCAAATTTGGCGAAACCGTGGCGGAAGCGCTGAAAATCAACGGCCCGACCCTGGTTGAGGTGGATATGAATGCGATTGGCGAGTTTCCGCGCTACTTCGTGCCGCCGCCCTATGCGAGCAAGACCTGAACTGCATCTGGCGTTGGCAGCACTCCTGGTGCTGCTGACGCCGCTCGGCGCGATGGCGGATAGGGTGCTCGGCACTCACTCCACGGATCGGCACGAGGTTCGAGTGGTGGAAGTCGCGGCCGGTCTGCGCCATCCGTGGAGCATCGCCTTCCTCCCGGGTGGCGACATTCTGGTAACGGAACGGAGCGGCCGCTTGTTGCGGCTGGATGCTAGAAGCGGACGGCGCACGGCGGTGGCCGGGGTTCCGCCCGTGTTCGCCTACCATCAGGGTGGCCTGTTCGATGTCGCCCTCGACCCGGAGTTTGCCGAGAACGGGCGAATCTATCTCAGTTATGCGGCGGAGAAACGGGGTGGCGCGAACACACGGCTCGCCCGGGCTCGACTGGAAGGCGCCCGGCTGGAAAACCTCGAAATCATCTTCGATGCCATGCCCGGACGGTCCGGCGGCCGCCATTTCGGCGGACGCATCGCCTTCCTGCCGGACGGCACCGTAACGCTGACCACCGGCGACCGTGGCGAGAAAACTCCTTCGCAAAACCTGATGGACCACAGCGGCTCCGTGATCCGGGTTCATCGCGACGGCCGCGTGCCGGAAGACAATCCTTTTGTCGGCCGCGGCGACGTCAAGCCCGAGATTTACACCTACGGCCACCGCAACCCGCAGGGCGCGGCAATCCATCCACAGACCGGCCAGCTCTGGACGCAGGAACACGGCCCGCGCGGAGGTGACGAAGTTAACATCAAGGTGCCAGGGGAAAACTATGGCTGGCCGCTCGTCAGTCACGGCCAGAACTATAGCGGTACGCCAGTCGGCACCGGTGAAGCCGCCGCGCCCGGCATCACCGACCCCGTCTATGTCTGGGTGCCCAGCATCGCACCCTCCGGCATGACGTTCTACACGGGCAACGCCTTCCCGAAATGGGAAGGCAACCTGTTTGTCGGCGCGCTCAAATACCAACTGGTCACGCGGCTGACGCTGGACGGCAATCGCGTGGTGTCGGAAGAGCGATTTCTGAACCGCGCCTATGGACGTATCCGCGACGTCCGGGAAGGCCCTGACGGCATGATTTATCTGCTGACTGACGCCCGGGAAGGCCGGTTATTGCGCCTGGAGCCAGCCGATTGACGCAACCGCCGCATGGCCTCCACCCTGTTAACGGATGAAGGCGATATCGCCCTTGGCAGAGAGTGTCACCAGCGACAGGCAGTCTTGCGGGCCGTTGGCGGCATCCGACACCGCGCATTCGGTGATGTCGTTTAAGAGCACCTCCCCCACGTCGTTACAATCCATCTCCGGCATCTGGAAAACATGCAGCGAGGTCTTGTTGGCGCGCAGCGGCCCTAATTCCACCAGCGAGCGGTCGTTGATGATCCCTTGCCGGTCAAAGAAAGCCAGATCCACCTTGAAGGTCTGGAACTCCATATCGGTCCGGTTGCGCACGCGGAGGTACACTTCGCAAGCGTCGTTCCGCAGCCCGATGCTGTTCAACTCGATATCGACCTTCTGTTCCTGGGCCATCAGGGTCCCCGGCACTATCAACGCAAGAAGAGCAAAAATTCGCAGCACGCTACTACTCCTGACCAATCGGGTTTGCGCGGTTCGACCCGATAGCATAACCGTAGTGGCGATACCGTGAACCGCGTAATCTTGACAATGGCAAATGCAACCGCGGAATCTCGGGGGCAAGGACGTGCGTATACGCTGCTTGCTTGGCCGGATCGGTGATTTCAAGACGTCGCTTGACCCAATTCCCGCGCTAACCCTGCTGAGGCCCCGAAGGAGCCCTTGTTCATGGACGGCATTGCCCGTTTCGCCACCCATATTGTCGAGACGCCCTTTTCTGCGGTGCCGCCTGAAGCGGTGACGGCAGCCAAGACCTTTCTGCTGGACAGCATCGGCGTCGGCCTGGTTGGCAGTATCGCCCCCTATGCGGTCGAATTGACTCGGCTGAATGGGGGGACTGGCGCGGCGAAAGGCATGGCGCGCGTGCTGGCGCACGGGCCCGGGCGGCTGCCGGCTAATGGCTCTGCGTTTTGCAACGGCTACCAAATCCACAATTCGGAGTACGACTGCGTGCACGAGGCCGCCGTGGTGCATCCCATGGCGGTCCTGCTGGGGGCAGTCCTGGCTCACCTGGACCGGACGGGCGGCGACGCGTCTGGCGAGGAATTGCTTGCGGCGGTCGTCTTGGGGGTGGACGTGGCCGCGGGTCTCGGCGCGGCCAGCAAGTCGCCGCTCAAATTCTTCCGGCCTGCGACCGCAGGCTGCTTCGGCGCGACCATGGCTGTGGGAAGACTCTCGGGCTTCGACGTTCCGATGCTGGTGGATGCGTGCGGCAACGCCTACAGCCAGCTCTGCGGCACCATGCAGGCGCACACGGAAGGTTCGCCGCTGTTGGCCATGCAGGTCGGCTTCAATGCCCGTAACGCCATCACCGCTTGCGACATGGCCGCGGCGGGAATCGCCGGGCCGCAGAACATCCTGGAAGGGCCGTTCGGATATTTCCCCCTGTTCGAGGGCGAATACAACTTGGAACCAGTACTGAACAGCCTTGGGACGACCTGGCGCATTACCGAGGTGGCGCATAAGCCCTTCCCGTCGGGCCGGGCGACGCATGGGATGGTGGACGCCTTGCTGCAGTTGCGGAATGAACACGGGTTCTATGGCACTGCCGTGGCCAGTGTGGAAATCAAGGTCCCCCCATTGACTCACCGCCTGATCGGCCGGCCGGTCAAGAACGACATGGCCGTTGGCTATGCGCGGCTGTGCGGACAGTACGCGGCCGCGAGCGCCTTGCTGTCCGGCGGTCTCGGGATCGGCGACTTCACGCCCGCCGCACTCGCGGACCTCGAGCGCCTGGAACTGGCAAGCCGCGTGAGCATTGAGCCGGATGGCAATCCGGACCCGAACGCCATGGCCCCGATCGCCGCGACCGTCCGGTTAAGGGATGGCACGGAGTTTTGCAGGACACTGGAAACCGTGTACGGGAATCCCGCCAATCCGATGAGCCGGGAAGCCCACCTGGCAAAATTCCGTACCAACGCCCGGGCCGCCGCGCGCCCGCTCTCCGAAAATCACATCGAAGAACTCATCGCGATGGTGGATAACCTGGACTCCCAAGCAACCGTCACGCCCTTGCTCGATCTCGCGTTTGGAGCCACGTCGTGAGCGAAGAAAACGTGATGCTGCCGCCCTATTGGGCCGGCTTCGACCCGCGGGAACTGCTTTCCAGCTATCCGATCGGCCAAGCTTTCCTTAACGGCCCGGCCCGGTGGTCGCCAGACGAGCTACGGGCGACGCAGGAGCGGCGCTTCCAGCGGGTTGTCGCCCGCGCCTGGAGCGTGCCCTTCTACCAACGCCGCTGGCGGGCCGCCGGGCTGGAACCGGGCGACATCCAAACCCTGGAAGATCTGCCAAAAATCCCAAGTTTTACGAAGGCGGACTTGGCGGCATCCATCGACATGCACCCGCCCTGGGGCGACTATCACGGTCTTGATCACAATCATCCGCACAGCGTGTTCCATACGACAAGCGGCGCCGCGGGCTTGATGCAGCCGCTGTTTTTTGGCCCGAGGGACCGTGAAATCCAGAACCTCCTCCTCGCCCGCACCTACTTTCTCCAGGGCATGCACGACCAGGACGTGGTGCATTCGATCTACGAATTCGGCATGGCCAATACGGGTCACTATGTCCGGGAGGCCGTTACGCGTTTCACCGGCGCCATGCTCGTGCCGGCGGGCACGCCCGGAGATAGCGCGGGCGCTCAGCAAATCGAGCTACTACGGGGCTTCGGCGCGACGGTAATCCTCGGCCCTGCCGATACCATCGAACGCTTGGCCGACATGGTTCGGGAGCAGGGTTTGGACCCCGCATCGGACCTCTCTATCCGAACGATCAGCGGGCATTTGGGCGGCCGCAACCGGCAGGCACTATCCGCCGAATGGGGCGGGGCACAAACGTTCGATTGGTACGGGGTGAGCGACACCGGCGTCATCGCCGCCGAAGGGCCGGCCCATGACGGCCTGCATCTGTGGGAGGACGCCCATCTCGTCGAGGTGCTGGATCCGGAGAGCAAGGAAGTGCTGCCGGATGGCCAACATGGCAATCTGTGCACAACCGTCCTTTTTAAGGACGGCGTTTACCCTATCATCCGCTTCGATACCCAAGATCTGACCTCGCTGCTGCCGCCAGCGGGTGGAATCAATTTCCGCCGGATAGCGGATTTCCAGCGGTGCAACGTCTGCATGCTGTAAGTCCAGGATACCATCGCCTATCCTGCTGTCAGCGGTGGCTATTCTCACAGGCTCTTCGCGCCCCGGGCCTCGCGTTGGCTTCGCCGCTGACACCTTGCGCCGCGGTCGCGAATCCCGCTTCCTGCTTTTCCGACTCTCCGCTTGCCTACCTGGAGCCGATGCCTAAAGGTGACCTGTTTTTCCGTGCCGAGGCCGAGGATTCCGCGCCTGCGCGCGGGTTTTCTCCCGAAATCACCTTGGAGCGCGTATTTGGCTACAGCGGCTTCCGGCCGGGCCAGAAAAGGGTGATCTATGCCGCGCTGGCCGGGGAGCCGGTGCTGGCGATCATGCCGACCGGGGGCGGCAAATCGTTGTGTTACCAGCTTCCGGCTTTGGTGAAGAACGACCTAAGTGTCGTTGTCTCCCCTCTCATTGCCCTGATGCGCGACCAAGTGGCGAACCTCACGGCAGCGGGCGTACCCGCAGGGGCGGTGAACTCCGGCAACAGCCAGGAAGAAAACCGGCGGGTCCTCTGCGCTTTGCACGAAGGCCGGTTGCGCGTGTTGTACGTTTCACCGGAGCGCCTGCTCTCGGGTGACATGCTGGGGCGGCTGCGTCACCTCAAGCCCGGCCGGATCGCCATCGACGAGGCGCATTGCGTTTCCCAATGGGGCCATGATTTCCGGCCGGACTATCTGCGGCTTTCGGCCCTCGCCGAGCACCTGCCGGACGTGCCACGGATGGCATTGACCGCCACCGCAGATGCCGCCACCCGCCGGGACATCTTGGACAAGCTGTTCGGCGGCAAGGCGCGGGTGTTCATCTCCGGCTTCGACCGGCCGAACATCCGCCTCTCCATCCAGCCGAAAACCAGCGTCAAGAGCCAGCTCAAGGCCTTCGTTCAGCGGCACAAAGGCTCCGCGGGGATCGTCTATTGCCGGTCGCGCAAGCGCGTAGACGATGTGGCGGCGGCCCTTCAGGCTGACGGCATTCCCGCGCTTGCCTATCATGCCGGGATGCCAGCGGAGCAACGAGACGCAATTCAGGACCGCTTCATCAGCGAGGATGGGCTCGTGATGGTCGCGACGATCGCCTTCGGCATGGGGGTGGACAAACCGGACATTCGGTTTGTCTGCCACCATGACCTGCCCGCTTCCATTGAAAGCTACTACCAGGAAATCGGCCGAGCCGGGCGGGATGGCGATCCGGCGGAGGGGCTCCTGCTGTTCGGTACGGATGACATCAAGCTGCGGCGGGAACTGATTGAATCGTCGGAGAAAGCCCCCGAACAGAAACGGATCGAGCACGGCCGCCTCAACCAATTGCTGGCACTGGTGGAGACGGCGGATTGCCGCCGCCAGGCGCTCCTTGCCTATTTCGGCGAGGAACGGGCGCAGCCATGCGGCAATTGCGACCGCTGCCTCTCGCCCGTGGAAAAGCACGACGGCACCGTCGCCGCCCAGAAATTCCTATCCGCCATGGTTCGCACCGGCCAACGCTTCGGCGCGGAGCACCTGATTTCCATCCTGCGGGGAGAAACGACCGAGCGCATCGTCAAGCTCAGCCATGACCGGTTGCCGACCTATGGTGTCGGCACGGAGCACTCAAAGGCAGAATGGCGCTCCATCGTCCGGCAGTTGATGGCGGCGGATCTGGTGCGCACGGACTGGGAAGGCCATGGTGGCCTCGTTCCAGCGCCGGACGCCCGCGCCGTGCTGAAAGGCAAGCGGACCGTCGCCCTGCACCGGGATGCAAATGCCCGGACCGCTGCCAAGCTCAAAAGCGAAACGGCGGAGGAGCCGGAACTCACCGGTGAACTGGCAGAGATCTACGAGAGCCTGCGCCGCCTGCGCGCGCAGCTGGCAGCGGACCGGCGGGTGCCGCCGTATGTGATCTTTTCGAACCGAACCCTGCGGGAGATCGCCTCTGCCCGGCCGACTGACTTGGCGGCGTTCGGCCGTCTCTACGGCGTGGGCGCCCGCAAGTGCAAGGAATTCGGCCCGGCGTTCCTGGTGGCACTTCGTCCGTCGAAGCCCTAGCCGGTTGCGGCTACAATGATTAGCTTCGGATAGCTGGGATCGATCTTTAGATGATGCTATCGCGCCGCCAGCTTCCGCCTTTTTGCCGAGCGAGCGTGCTTTCCACGATTTGCCACGGAATGTTTGCGCTGTTTTTGCTCATGGCGGGAGCGGACGCAGCTTGGGCCCAGGCTCAACCCGCGCCTGCGGAAAGGCAGTCTTCGGCAACGCAAGAGCCAGCACCGGATGCCGAACCGGCCGGGGCTGATCCTCTGGGTGCTCTGATCGGCGTGCTGGAAGATCCTGCTGCACGCCAGAAACTGCTGGACTATTTGCGCCAGCAGGCTCCTGCTACCGCAAGCCATGCCACCGGGGAAGCCGCAGGCCCGCCCACAGCGCCAAGCGCGGGGGGAGAAGCGAGCAAGCCGCCCCAAGATGTTCCAACCAGTACGCAGGCGGCGGAATCATCCAGCTTCGTAGGGAAGGCTCTTAATTCGCTTCGAGGCGCGGCCTCCCGGTTGGTTGATTTCTTCATTGAGGCGACGGATGTAGACCGCCTGTGGGGCTGGATTCAGGTTCAAGCACGTTCGGCCGAAAGCAGAGGATTCTGGGTCGACTTTCTCAGCGCGCTGGCTGGCGTCCTCGTCATATCAACGGCTTCCTATTGGTTTATGCGACGCCTACTCAGGCCGCTGCGCTTTTATTGGATCACCGCGCCCGCCGAAAGGCTGTCCCGGCGGATACGGCGGAGCGGCATTGTTGCCTTTACCACCTTCTTGCCAGGCTTGGCGTTCGCCGCTGTAGCCTACCTCCTGCTCTGGGTGGTCCCCTTCCCCTTGCGGACGGAGTTGGTGGCCGGCGACATCGTCC
>CAYYSC010000144.1:0-7696 GCA_964474065.1 uncultured Rhodospirillales bacterium
AGTAGATTATACTAGTGTTGATTGAGGGGCTTCCAGAAAAAAGCCTATCGCAAACGGCCGTTGGAATTGTTTAGGAGCAGTTATGCGATCGCGCGCAGCGCTTCGAGAGGTGGTTAGTGGCGCTCGACGGGCAGTCTTGGTCGTCGCCTTTTTCAGTATGGTCACCAACCTTCTGATGCTCACCGTGCCTGTTTACATGATGCAGATGTTCGACCGCGTGTTGCCGACTCGGCACACGGACACGTTGCTCCTGCTTTCGGCGCTAGCGCTGGGTGCGCTGGCCCTAATGGCGGCGATCGAGGTCATTCGGGCACGCGTCATGGTTCGGCTTGGCTCTTGGGTCGACCGTAAGTTATCCGAACCCTTGTTGCATGCTAGCCTGAACGACTCGCTGAGTTTGGCGAACGCACAGGCACGGGGCGCTACACCGTTGCGGGAATTAAGCACGGTCAGGCAATTCCTGACCGGACCCAGCGTTTTCCCGATGATGGATGCCCCGTGGGTGCCGCTTTTCATCGCGCTGATTTTTATTCTTCACCCCACTCTCGGCTGGATTGCGGTGGGCGGCGCGGTCCTCGTTTTCATGTTCGCTGTCGCAAACGATCTCGCCACACGGCCGACTCTTAGCAAGGCGAATGCCGTCTCCGCGCGTTCATTGTACCGGGCAGATGCTGCAGTACGGAACGCCGACGTTATCGCGGCTCTGGGCATGGCCCCGGCGCTAGCCAAGCGCTGGCGCGAAACGGGTGACGCAGGCATGCAATTCCAGGCAACTGCGAGCGACATATCGGGCGTCATCTCATCCTCCGCCCGCTTCATCCGGTTGGTGGTCCAGATCACAATGCTTGGTACAGGCGCCTATTTGGTAATCCAGGACCAGTTGACCGGCGGCGGCATGATCGCCGCCTCGATTATCCTGGGACGCGCGATGGCGCCGATCGAACAATCGATCAATTCCTGGCGGGGATTGGTAGCAGCACGGAATGCCTTTAAGAGTATCCGCCAGACACTGGAGCGGCAGGGCGATCATGATGATCCGATGAACCTGCCCGCGCCGGAAGGCCGGCTGCAGGTGGAAGGAGTGACGTTCATCCCGCCCGGCCAGCGTGAACCCATTTTGCGTCAGATAACCTTCGAAGCGGGCCCGGGCGAGCAGATGGGTCTCATCGGCCCTTCGGCCTCTGGCAAAACCACGCTTGCCCGCCTCTTAGTCGGGAGTTGGTCGCCAACGGCCGGCGCGGTGCGGCTCGACGGGGCCGACCTAACTTATTGGGCGCCAGAAGACCGCGGGCCGCATATCGGCTATGTACCTCAGGATGTGGAATTGTTTGATGGAACCGTGCGGGACGATATCGCTCGGCTTGGGGACGCGGACGATGAGCAGGTGGTACACGCTGCCAAACTGGCGCGCGTTCACGACATGATCTTGCGCCTGCCGGATGGATATGACACGCAGATCGGCGAAGGTGGCGTGCTGCTTTCGGGCGGTCAAAGGCAACGGATTGCGCTTGCACGGGCGGTATTCGGCACGCCCAAGTTCCTGGTTCTGGACGAGCCAAATGCCAATCTGGACCGGGATGGCGACGTCGCACTGCTTGATATCTTGCGGGATTTGAAGGAAATCGGCACCGCCGTAATCATCATTACGCACCGTCCGAGTATTCTCGCCCATGTGGATACGATCACGGTCTTGACCCACGGCCGGGTAGAGATGTCCGGTCCTCGCGACGAAGTTATGGCTAAGCTGATGCCTGGGGCGCCGCAGATTGCCGGGCCGAATGCAGCGGGCGCCCAGCCGTCAGCCGCTTTAAACGGCGCTCGACCAAATGGGGCGACCGGCGGCATGGACCAGCCATCCTCCGGCGTTCAGGCACAGTCACCCGGCAACCAGGGGCAACCGCAACGCCCTGCAACCGGCGCAATAAACGGGGGCAGTGTTACTGTGCAGGGCCTGTCACCTGGCCAAGACGCTCCTATCGTCATTCGCCCCGGCCGACGGTCGCAATCTTCATCGCCTGCCGCTGAGCAGGCGGGAGGTGCCTGATGGCGCGTTCACCGTCTTACACACAAGCAGGGACCCAGCTTGCCACCTTCGACGAGGTGCCTCCATCGAAGCCTTCGGCTCGGCAAATGGGCTTTCCAGGCTCGCTAATCATCGGTCTCGGGTTGATTGTCGTGTTCATTGGCGGGTTTGGCTCATGGGCGGCGCTGGCGCCGCTTGAAAGCGCAGCGATCGCAATCGGGGAAATCATTGTCGAGGGCAATCGGCGATCCGTAGAGCATTTGGAAGGTGGGATCGTCCGCGAACTCCTGGTGAGGGATGGGTCCCACGTCGATTCCGGGGATCCGCTGATCCTGTTGGACGATACGCAGGCCATGGCCAGCATGCAGCTCTTGCGTAAGCGCTGGCAGGACAACACTGCCCTCGCGGCCCGCCTTACGGCCGAACAGGCAGATGCGAAAGAGATTGTCTTCCCGGAAGAGTTACTGGAGCAAGCGAAAACCGATCCGCACGCGGCTTCTGTCATTCAGACACAGGAGAACATCTTCCGCAGCCGGGAGGCGACGATGGAAAGCCAGATGTCCATGCTGTCGCGCCGTTCGGCGCAGTTTCAGGAAGAAATTATGGGTCTCGAAGCCGAGATTGCGGCGATCGATGAAGAACTTGTTCATATTCGGGCGGAACTTCGCGACGTACGCAGTCTCGTCGAGCGCGGCCTGACGCGCCGCGAACGTCTCTATTCGCTCCAACGGCAGGAGGCGAGCATCCTCGGGCGCCGTGGCCGCAACATGGCGTCCATCGCCCGCGCGCGGCAAAGCATCAGCGAAAACGAAATCCGAGTAGAAACGCTGAAGACCGAGGCGCGCGAGAACGCCGTGCGTGAATTGCGGGATGTCCAGGCCCAGCTTGCCGATATTCAGGAGCGCCTTCTCGCAGCAAAGGACGTGCTCAACCGGACAACGATTTCTGCGCCGATGAGCGGCATCGTGGTGAACTTTCAGGTTCATACAGAAGGCGAAGTGATTTCACCGGGCGAAACGCTCATGCAGATCGTTCCAGAAGACGAACAACTCGTGGTGCAGGCGCGCATCGACCCGATTGACATAGACGTTGTGAAAGAGGACCTCCCCGCCCGGGTCCGCCTCACCGCACTTAGTGCCCGGACGACCCCGGAGTTGGAAGCGTGGGTAGAGAGAGTTTCGGCAGACCGGTTGGTGGATGAACAAAGTGGGCTAGTCTATTATCAGGCCCGCATCCGCATTCTAGCGGACCAAATCGACCGACTGGAGGGCGCGCCGCTGTTTCCCGGAATGCCAGTGGAGGTAATGATCGCAACCGGCGATACCACCCTGCTCGACTATCTGATACAGCCGATTTCCGACCTGATGCGGCGCGGCATGACAGAATCCTAACGGGCGCAGGCCACCATTATCGAATCCGGAACGAGGCTGGAGCCTTAAGTGCTTCTTCCTGCGCTGCGCCGCTCGCTGTGGATCACAAGCGAGCGGTCGGTTTGCCTGGAGTTTATATGCCTCCATTTGCAAATTAGCACACGATGCAAACGGCCACGCGCGAATTCCGGAGTTGTTGGTGTATCATCCGATCAGTTTTTGTGTCTCGCCGTTTTCCGCGCCGGAGCATGCTTCATGAAGTGGCTGACTATTCTCGTTGTGTTCTTCACTTGGCTTAGCACGAGCGCTGTCGCTTCCCAGTCCGGGAGCGGTTGGAGTGGCTGGCTGGAGGAGGTGCGCCGCGAAGCGCTGGCCAAAGGAATCAGCGAGCCGACACTCTCTGCCGCACTCAGCAACCTTCAACCCGTCGCCAAGATTTTAGAGCGCGACAGGACGCAAGCCGAATTCACCATGACTTTGCCGCAATACCTGGAGAAGGTGGTCTCCGACGAAAAAGCGAATGTCGGACGGGAAATGGCGGAAAAGCATGCTTCGCTGCTAGCCCGGATTGAAGCTAAATATGGCGTCCAATCACGCTTCATCCTCGCGATCTGGGGAGTAGAAAGCTGGTACGGCAGGTACACGGGAAAGGATCCGGTAGTCTCCTCGCTTGCCACGCTCGCTTTCGACCGGCGGCGTTCCACGTTTTTTCGCCGCCAACTGTTTGCGTCGCTTGAAATGGCTGATCGTGGCTATATCGAACTGGAGAATATGAAAGGCTCCTGGGCTGGTGCCATGGGGCAACCCCAGTTTATCCCCACTAGTTACTTGGCCTATGCAGTGGACGAGGACGGCGACGGCCGCCGGGATATCTGGTCCTCGAAGGCGGACATATTCGGCTCCATCGCCAATTACCTGGCCCAGCACGGCTGGAACCCCGACCAGACGTGGGGCCGGCCGGTGCAGATGCCTGGCGATTTGCGAGAGAAGTGGGACAGCATAGCCCGCAAAACGGAATCGCCGGAACGTGGACTTCAGGCATGGGCAACCGCGGGGGTTCGACGTATTGACGGTCGGCGATTGCCCTCGCCCAACCTGCCGACCCGGTTGGTTGCCCCCGACGGGGAGAACGGTTTGTTTTTTGCTACGTACCCGAACTATCGCCGCATCCTACGGTACAATCCATCGCATTTGTATGCGCTGGCGATTGGGACGCTATCGGACCGAATCCAGTATTGATAATAATCAGCGAATTAACGGAACGAGGTGGCGAAAATGATCCGAATGTTGGCGGTTCTGGTGGGGTTGGCGTTGCTTCAAGCGTGCGGCAGCAGCCCCGATTCCGATGGCACGGATGATGAAGCTCGGCTGGCAGCGCTTTCGGTCACGCCCGGCTATAAGGTCGGCCGTCCTTATGAAATTTTGGGAGAGCGCTACCACCCCAAAGAGATGTTTGAGTGGGAAGAGGAGGGAATCGCTTCCTGGTACGGGCCGGGTTTCCATGGTCGCCTTACCGCGAACGGCGAGCGTTACGACATGCGGGCCTACACCGCCGCTCACCGGACGCTGCAGCTTCCCAGCATTGTCCGTGTCACCAACCTTGAGACAGGGAAATCGACGATTGTCCGGGTCAACGATCGGGGGCCATTTCATGACAATCGCGTCATCGACCTCTCCGAGCGGGTGGCCGAGACGCTTGGGTTTCGAGACAAAGGGATTGCAAGAGTGCGGGTAACGCTCCTTCCCAGTGAGAGCCGGAAAGTTGCGCGCATGGCCAAGGCCCGGGCGACGGTCGGGGAAATGGATTCCATCGTTGCGGCATTGAACGCTGATCCGCCAGACTCGCCTGCGACACTGGTAGCGAATTCAAATGGAAGCCTCGATCCGCTCCGCGGGCCGGGCTGGTTCCTACAGGCGGCCGCCTTCCGGAATCCATCCAATGCAGATAACGCGCGTAGCCGTTTAAGGAATGTCGGCCCGACGCGCGTCGTGCCGCGCCAAAAAGGCCGGCAAACGCTGTATCTCGTCCGGCTGGGACCCTATGGTTCCAAAGATCAAGCACTTGAGGCGTTGGGCCGAATACGCGAGGTGGGATTTGATAGCGCACTCCTGTTGGCTGAAAGCTAACCGATTAAACACGAACGTGTCCGTTTTGCGGTTGTGGGCGGCGGCGGCATTGCTGTTGGCGTGGATACTGCCCCATCAATCCACCGCCCAAACCGTCGATACATCCGCCGAATTCGCCTACCTGATCGATTTGTCTAGCGATACCGTCCTCATGGAAAAAAAAGCCGACGTGCCAACAGCACCGGCCTCCATGAGCAAGATGATGACGGTCCTTATGGTTTTCGAACGGCTGAAATCCGGCACGCTTAGCATGGATGACACCTTTCCCGTCAGCGAGAAGGCTTGGCGGAAGGGTGGATCAAAAATGTTCGTGGAGGTCGGCAGCCGGGTCAGCGTAGAGGACTTGCTGCGGGGCATCATCGTTCAGTCGGGTAACGATGCCTGCATTGTCGTGGCGGAAGGGCTGGCAGGTAGCGAGGCTGCGTTTGCCGCCGAAATGACTGCTCGCGCCCAAGAAATCGGCCTCGAAGATAGCTATTTTACCAACAGTACCGGCTGGCCAGAAGATGGACATGAAATGTCCGCGAGGGATCTGGCGCGGGTGGCAGGCTTCCTGATTGAGGAATACCCAGACTATTACCGAATGTTCGCCGAAAAGACTTTTGAATACCATGACATCAGGCAATCCAATCGGAACCCACTTCTTTATGACGGGACTGGCGCGGATGGTCTGAAGACCGGTCATACCGAAGAAGCCGGTTACGGACTGACCGCTTCGGCCAAGCGCGGCGATCGCCGGCTGATCCTGGTCCTGAATGGTATGGATTCCGCTGAGACACGGGCGCGCGAAGCAGAGCGCCTGCTGGAGTGGGGCTTCCGTTATTTTGAAGCGTATCCCCTGTTCAAAACCGGGCAGGTTGTCGAACACGCCCCTGTATGGCTCGGGGATCGCGAAACCGTGCCCATGGTCTTGGATCAAGACCTGACGGTGACGCTGTCCCGCAGCGCACGTAGTGGCATGGAAGTCTCGATCAGGTATGAGGCCCCGATCGCCTCTCCGGTTCGAAAGGGCAACCGAATAGGCACCCTGGTGGTCACGGCGCCCGACACCGATCCGGTAGAGCGACCGCTTGTGGCTCAGTCTGATGTGGAAGCATTGGGCCCGGCCGGACGGGTATTGAGACTGGCTCGGCACTGGATTGGCCGGTGGATTCCATGACGCGGCACGCCCATTTTATCACCGTTGAAGGCGGCGAAGGGGCCGGGAAATCGACCCAAGTTCGGCGGTTGGCAGCGAGATTACAAGCCAGGGGCGAAACCGTGCTGACCACGCGCGAACCGGGCGGCACGCCTGATGCGGAAGCCATCCGCGCTCTGCTGATTGCGGGATGCGAAAGCCGCTGGGATCCGCTGGCGGAGACACTGCTCCATCTCGCTGCCCGCCGCCAGCATCTGGTCGACGCGATTTTTCCAGCTCTGGAGCGGGGCGAATGGGTCGTGTCCGATCGATTCTACGACTCGACCCGAGCCTATCAAGGTAGCGGTCAGGCCGTCCCGCTGGCCACCATCGATGCCCTGCATGAACCCGTGCTGGAAGGAGTCGAACCGGGCCTAACTCTCATTCTCGATATCCCGCCTGCCATCGGACTGGCCAGAGCCCAAGGCCGCGCCGACGCCAGCCGCTACGAACGCTGGTCAGTGGATCGCCATGAAGCCATCCGAAAAGCATTCCTCGCGATCGCTGCAGAGGAGCCGGAGCGCTGCGCCGTGGTGGACGCGGCAGGCGATGCGGAGAGCGTAGCAGCGGGCGTCTGGTCTCTTGTGGCCGCGCGCTTCCCGGAGCTTGCAGGATGATCCCGCCGCGGGAGAACCCACACCTGATCGGCCATTTGCAGGCCGAAGCCACGCTTGTTGCCTCGACCGCCAGCGGCCGGCTAGCCCACGCTTGGCTGCTGCTGGGTCCACGTGGTGTTGGCAAGGCGACGCTTGGCTTCCGCTTCGCTCGTTTCCTTCTGGCGGGCGGCCACGCGCCGCCAGCGCATGCGGGCTCCGGCTTGTTCAGCGACACGCTTCCCGCTCCCGAAACACCCGATGGCGTTCGTGAGATATTTGCACAACATAAAATATCCACCGTACATAGCGAAGAGGCAACTCTGGAGGATATCTTTATCGAGATTACGGGGAGGGGGCTTTCGGAATGAATTACCGGGGAATTGCTGCATTAACTTCGAAAGAC
>CAYYSC010000145.1:0-7695 GCA_964474065.1 uncultured Rhodospirillales bacterium
TGTGTCAGCCTGCATCCGGGAACTGTCGAGACTCCGCTGTGCCGTCCATTTGTCGGCTCCCGTGCTGTTTTCTGTCCCGACGAGTCTGCGGCGAAGCTGCTCAGTGTGCTCGATGGGCTTACGCCGGAAAAGACCGGCTGGCAGTTCGCCTACGATGGTCGGCGAGTGCCTGAATAGGCCATTAGACTTTCGGCCTAAAGGGGCCGGCATCGAGCCGAATTGTGGCACAGATCACAGGTACCCTGGCCTCATTCATCCATATGGCAGGCGTGGAAATATGTCAGGTGTGGAGAGGCCCAGATGATTACCGACCGCCAAAACAACCGGATGACCGGCGCGAATCAGACTGCCGCAGAGCAGTTCGACGATGCGGTTCACGCTTTCAACATTTACCGCGGCGATCCGCTCGCCCTTGCTGACGAGGCCATCGCCGAAGCGCCAGACTTTGTCATGGCTCACATTCTGAAAGCCTACCTCTTCGGCCTGGCGACGGAGCCGGAGGCGACGGCAGAAGCGCGGAAACTCGTTTGCTTTGCGAAAAACCTGCCGATGAACGAACGGGAGCAGTCGCATATCGCAGCGCTGCGCACCTTGATCGCCGGAAACTGGACCGAAGCCGCCATAGCCCTGGACCGTCATAGTGCGGAGTGGCCGCACGACATGGTCGCGCTGCAATGCGGCCATCTGATGGATTTCTACCGGGCGAATGCCCGCAATCTGCGCGACCGGATCGGGCGCACTCTACCGCAGTGGGCGACCGACATGCCCGGCTACCCGATCCTACAGGGAATGTACGCGTTCGGCCTGGAAGAAAGCGGAGACTACGCGCGGGCCGAAGCAATGGGACGCGCCGCAATCGACGCGGAGCCACTCGACTGCTGGGCCCACCACGCGGTCGCGCATGTGATGGAGATGCAGGGCCGCGCTCAGGACGGGATCGGCTGGATGATGGTTCGGGAGCCGGACTGGTCGGGCGACGACAACTTCTTCAAGGTGCACAACTGGTGGCATCGCGCCCTCTTCCATCTGGATCTGGGCCAAATCCACGAGGTGTTTGGCCTGTACGACGGGCCGGTCCGTGGCGAACGCAGCAGCATGGCGCTAGATTTGGTGGACGCTTCCGCGCTGCTCTGGCGCTTGCACGCCGCCGGGCATGACGTCGGCGACCGCTGGACCGAGCTGACGGAGGCGTGGGACCAGCATGCGGACGGCAAGCTATATCCTTTCAACGACTGGCACGCCGCGATGGCCTTTCTGGGTGCGGGCCAGAATGAGAAGGTCGAACGCATCCTGACTGCCTACCGTGGCAATTGTGCCGTGGCTCCCGAAACCGCCGCCTGGGCAAGGCAAACCGGACTGCCGCTGATCGAGGGGTTCGCCGCTTTCTGGAGGGGCGACTACGAAACGGCTGTCGATAAGTTGCACAGCACCCGCTTCATCGCCAACAGCTTCGGCGGCAGCCACGCCCAGCGGGACGTTATCGACTGGACTCTGACCGAAGCGGCTATCCGGACAGGCCGGCAGGGCATCGCCGAAAGCCTGGCTACGGAGCGGCTGGCGCTGAAGCCGCACAGTCCGGTCAACCGGTCGTTCTTGGCCCGGACCCGGGAGATGGCTCAGGCTACGTAACGCTGACCGACGGCGGGGCGCGTCACCGGTCTGAAGTGGCACGCCCCCGCAGCGCCCATCTCAGTACGGGCTGCCGCTCTCCTTCTTCACTGCCCCTTTCATCTTGCCCAGTTCCTGCTGGCAGCCGATGGTCATCATGCGGCTGTCGTTCGCGATGGTGGTGAGCAGGAAGCCGGCCTCGATCATCTTCAGCGCAAATTCTGCCGTGCCGCAATGCAGACCCGCCGGCACGCCGTGCTTCTTCGCCCCGGCCAGGATCTCCATCATCTTGTCGTAGACAAACTGGTCGGTCGGATCGAGCACCGGCGCGCGACCATAGCTCAGCGCCAAGTCGCTCGGGCCGATATAGATGCCGTCCAGGCCAGGCGTCGACAGGATCTCGTCCAGATTCTGGATCGCCTTGTCGGTCTCGATCATCGCGATGGCGAGAATGGTGTCGTTCGCCTCCTTCACGTAGTCGCTACCCGAATAGAGCACCGCGCGGATCGGGCCGTTGGAGCGATAGCCAACCGGCGGGTACTTCACAGCGCCGACAAAGGCCTGGCATTCCTCGCGGCTGTTGATCATCGGCGCGATGATGCCCTGGGCGCCTGCATCCAAGAGTTTCATGATCGCGGCCGGATCGTTCCACGGCACGCGCGCCATCGGTGGTTTAGACGTGGTGGAGATCGCCTGGAACATGTGCACGGCGTCGATGTAATCCACCAGGCCATGCTGGCAGTCGACGGTGATCGCGTCCCAGTCCTGGTGCGCCATCACTTCCGCCGAGAAGCTGGACGGGATCGCGCACCAGCCGTTGACAATAGGCTTGCCGGCCTTCCAGGCCTCGCGGACGGGGTTGGGCCTCATTTGAGCACTTCCTTGTTGATGACGTTATCAGCGTTCAATTTGCCGTCGAAGCAATCGACCACGTTCTGCGCCGCGGCGGCGCCCATGCGGAACATGCTTTCTTCCGTCACACCAGCGGAGTGCGGGGAAACAATGATGTTGTCGAGTTCGAACAGCGGGTTGTCGGGTGTCGCCGGCTCTATAACAAACGGGTCAATGCCGGCGCCGGCGATAACGTTCCGCTTCAGACAGTCATAGAGATCGGCCTCGTTGATGATACCGCCGCGGGCGGTGTTAACGACAAAGGCCGTGGGCTTCATCGCCTCCATTTCGGCCTTGCCGATCATGCCCGTCGTTTCTTCGTTCTTCGGGCAGTTGACGGAGACGAAGTCCATCTGGCCCAAGACCGATCGCCAGTCGGCCACCGGCACGGCGCCGCCGGTCACGATGGCGTCCTGGACGACGTAGGGGTCGTAGACGAACACCTTCATCTGCATGGCGTTCAGCATCGGCACCAGCCGGCGGCCAATGCGACCGTAGCCTAGTACGAGCACCGACTTGCCGGCCAAGTCATAAGCCGGCAACTCAAAACGGATGTTCCAGTTGCCCTTGCGCACTTCGCGGTCGTATTCGCGCGCCCGCTTGGCGCAGGCCATCATGAAGAACAGGGAGTGCTCGGCAACCGTGATCGAGTTCGCGATGCCGACCACGGCCAGGGGAATCCCGGCCTTGGTCAGCGCTGGCACGTCCACTGCGTCGTAGCCGACACCGTGCCGGGCGACGATCTTCAGCTTCTCCGCGTTCTCGATAATGGCCGGCGTGAAAGGCGCCACGCCGAGAATCGCGGCATCGTAATTCGCGATGTGCTGGAGAATGTTGGCTTCTGAAAGCTCGGTGAAGCGCTCGACTTCGACGTCCGGGCGCCGGTCGAACACGGATTTGACGCCGTCGCTCAGCGGCATTTGTAACATGACGCGATATTTTGCCATGGGCGGTTCCTGACCCTTGTCTTAAACGGATTGGCGCCAAGAGAGCATGGCGCGCAGGCGGCGGCAAGGTTGACCTTGCCGTTTCCCTGCCGACATG
This sequence comes from uncultured Rhodospirillales bacterium, assembly GCA_964474065.1. Lineage (GTDB taxonomy): Bacteria > Pseudomonadota > Alphaproteobacteria > Bin95 > Bin95 > JACKII01. Next base: position 3,544 of record CAYYSC010000145.1, read on the forward strand.
AAGGGAAACGGGAGGCATCAAGGGAGTCCCTCATGGCAGCATCACCCCCCCGGCGCACCGAAACCGACTCGTTCGGACCGCTCGAAGTGCCGGCCGACGCGCTCTATGGCGCCCAGACCGCGCGCTCCCTCATCAACTTTCCCATCGGGACGGAAACCATGCCTGTGCCGCTTATCCGGGCACTGGGCCTGGTCAAGCTGGCGGCCGCACGGGTGAGCCGCGCCCAGGGTCGGCTTGCGCCGGAAATTGCCGACGCGATCGAACGTGCCGCACGCGAAGTGGCTGACGGCCAACATGACAGCCAGTTTCCGCTTTCCGTCTGGCAGACCGGCTCCGGTACCCAGACCAACATGAATGCAAACGAGGTGATCGCCAACCGCGCCATCCAGATTCTTGGCGGCGAGGTCGGCAGCAAGCATCCCGTTCACCCCAACGATCACGTCAATTTGAGCCAGTCGTCGAACGACACCTTTCCAACCGCCATGCACATCGCGGCGGTGCAAACCCTGCGGCACGATCTGTTACCTGCCCTCCAGCACCTCTTTTTGGGACTGGAGGGAAGGGCTTCCGCCTTCGCCGACATCGTCAAGATCGGGCGGACGCACACCCAGGATGCGACACCTTTGACCCTGGGGCAGGAGTTCTCCGGCTACGCCGCGCAGGTGGAAGCCGCTATCGCCAATATACGAAGAACTGTCGAAAACCTGCACGAACTGGCGCAAGGCGGTACCGCGGTTGGCACCGGGCTGAACAGCCAGGTCGGCTTCGCCGAGACTTTCGCCGAGGAAATCGCCAAGCTGACCGAGGAGCCGTTTCGCCCGGCGCCCAACAAGTTCGCGGCGCTGGCCGCCCACGATGCGCTGGTTTTCGCCCATGGAGCGCTGAACGCGGCCGCTGGAGCGCTCTATAAAATTGCCAACGACATCCGCCTGCTAGGCTCTGGCCCTCGTTCCGGCCTTGGCGAGTTGCGGCTGCCGGAAAACGAGCCCGGCTCCTCCATCATGCCGGGCAAGGTCAACCCGACCCAGGCGGAGGCATTGACCATGGTCTGCGCCCAGGTGATGGGCAACAACACCGCCATCACGTTCGCCGGCAGTCAGGGTCAGTTTGAACTGAACGTGTTCAAGCCGGTGATCGCGCAGGCTTTCCTGCAATCGGTACGACTGCTGAGCGATGCAAGCCGCAGCTTCGCCGACCGCTGCGTCGCCGGGATCGAGGCGAACGAGGAGCGCATCGCCGAACTGGTCGAACGCTCGCTGATGCTGGTGACGGCGCTGACGCCGCTGATCGGCTATGACAAGGCAACCGAGATCGCCAAGGCCGCCCATGCGAACGGCACCACCCTGCGGGAGGAGGCACTGCGTCTCGGCTATGTAAGCGGGCACGAGTTCGATCGCGCCGTCAAACCGTCGGCGATGCTCGGACCGTCTTAATGGACGGTTTCCTCGCCGCTGTCGACAAAGCGGAGGCAGCAACGCAATAGATGGCCGCGAGCCACGCCACGGTTTCGACGCTTGTATTCTCGTCAAAGGCAAGTCCCATGGCCATTGGCGCAAGCCCGGTCGAGAACACCATGAATGCAGTTCCGAAGCTGCGGATGGCGCCAACGTGCGCTAGCCCATAGAGTTCCGCCCAGATCGCGCCCATCACGACGTTACTCAGGCCGGCTCCGAAGCCCATGCAGCCGAGGAAAATCGGTGGCCACCATTCTTCGAACCCGACGGCGAGGGAGACGCAGGAAAGGGCAAGCGGCGTCAGGTAAAATGGTACCAAACGACGGGCGGAAAAGCGGTCTACAAGTGGCCCGCCCACCACCAAGCCTCCGACCAAAGCTATGGCGTAAACAGTAAAAGAGCCAGCCATCAGCTCCATCGGCCAACCCTTCTCCGCCGCCACGTGCACTTGGTGAAAGACGAAGCCGGTGGAGATGAACGCTGGAGCCAGCAATACGGGCATGCGCAGCCACAGGCCTCGATCCCGGAGCATCTCACTGACGCGGTAGCCTTCTGTCACCTTACCGCCATAGCTCTTGGCCAGGGCCGCGGCGCGCGCCGACAGGTCCTCGCCCCGCAGGAGCCACAATGTCAGCGGCAATAGGGCCATCACCAATCCTGCGGTGACCCACCAAGCCTCCCGCCAGGTCAGGAAGGCAAGCAGCATCACGACATACGGCGGAGAGAGTGCCGCACCAACGGCTTGGCCCAATTGCGCTATTCCCACGGCTCTACCGCGCTCGGCCACGAAATAGCGGGCCATGGCGGTGATACCGATGTGGGTGGACATGCCCTGCCCCATCAGCCGCAGGCCGTAGATCGCCACGGCGCAAGCGATGGGCCCCCACGCCAAGCCCATCACCGCCGCCACCCCTGCCAGACCCAGCAGGGTAAAGGCAGTGGTACGGGCCACGCTCCAGTGATCGACCACCCGGCCGAGCCAGATCAGCGTTGCCGCGCTTGCCAGTGTCCCGGCCATATAGACGGTCCCGAAACCGCCGTGGGAGAGGCCGAATTCGGCGCGGATCGCCCCGCCATAGAGCGAAATGAAATACGTCTGGCCAACGCTGGAAAGAAACAGAGCGCGAAGCCAAAGGTCACCAAGCGGGCATTGGCGCGAAGAAAGTTGAGCGAGAGCATACGCTGGCTTAACGGTCCACTCGCCCCTCGCCTAGCTGTCGTGCGGTCGCGCGCTGCCTATCAGAAGCAGAATGGCCTCAGCGAAGCGTTTTGATATAGGCCACCAAGTCTTCGATTTGCTGACGGCTTATATCGAATGGTGGCATGCTGCCGCGGAAATGCGGGTTGGCGAGGAAGCCGCGGATGTAGTCCGCAGACCGGTCCTCAGCAATCTCGCGGAACGTCGGCGCCACATCCGTAGCCAGCCGATTGGCTCCCGTCATGTGGCAATTGCTGCACCATTCAAGCGCCAACTTCCTGCCGTTTTCGACCGAGCCCGGCATATCGGCCACGGCAGGCGCCGCAAGCAAAGGCACTATGGCTCCCGCAAGGATCAGCGTTTTCCGCCTCATCGCATCCTCCCGCATATTTTCACTGTATCACTAACCAAGCACATGGGACTACCGACCCCCGATTTCGAGCCGTTTCCCGCGTCCGTTCCGGCGGCCGATACCATGCGCCTCTCTTTCTTTTCTCCATTGCTCCTGTAAACCTGCTGATGACTTGAACCCTCACCCGTGTTTCCGCCGGAGCGTGCTCACCATGGATTTCGCTTATTCGGACAAGGTCAAAGCGCTGCAGGAGCAGCTCACCCAGTTCATGGAGCGGGAAATCGCGCCCCGCGACAAGGAATGGCACGAGTTGACCGAAGCCGGCATCTTTCCGCCCCCCTTCTGCGAGGACATCAAGGCAAAGGCGAAGGCCGAAGGGCTCTGGAACATGTTTCTGCCTTCCCTGCCCGACGATGCGCCAGGGACACGCTGCACCAACCTGGAATACGCGCCGCTCGCGGAGATCATGGGCCGGATCTACTGGTCGGCCGAGATGTTCAACTGCAACGCGCCCGACACCGGCAACATGGAAGTTTTCCACATGTTCGGAACGGCGGAGCAGAAGGAGCAGTACCTGACGCCGCTGCTGCAAGGGGAGATCCGTTCAGCCTTCTGCATGACGGAGCCGGAGGTCGCCTCCTCCGACGCGACCAACGTGCAGACCCGGATCGAGCGCGTCGGCAACGAGTACGTCATCAACGGCCGCAAGTGGTTCATCACCAACGCCGCGCACCCCAACCTCGGTGTGATGATCGTGATGGGCAAGACCGACCCCAACGTCGAAGTTCACCGCCAGCAGTCGCAGATTATCGTTCCACCGGACACGCCCGGCGTGAAGGTCGTTCGCAACATCCCGGTCATGCATCACACCGCGCCGGAGGGGCATTGCGAGGTGGTGTTCGACAACGTGCGTGTCCCAGCCACCAACCTCATTGCGGAAGAAGGCGACGGCTTCATGATCGCCCAGGCGCGCCTGGGACCTGGGCGCATCCACCACTGCATGCGCACGATCGGCCAGTGCGAGGTGGCGCTCAGCCTGATGATCGAGCGCGGCCTGAACCGCAACACCTTCGGCAAGCGCACCATCGATCATGACAATGTACGGGAGCAGGTGGCGCTCAGCCGGATCGAAATCGACCAGGCGCGGC
>CAYYSC010000146.1:0-7669 GCA_964474065.1 uncultured Rhodospirillales bacterium
CACAACACAAACAATACCTGGCGGAGGCAGTGGAGGAGATGGAAGTGGAGACGGTGCAGGGCTCGACCGCAGAGATTGACGCTACTAACGGCGTAACAATTGACGAAGCGAGCGTGACCACCGCAGACGTTGAAGCCAGCAATGGCGTCATCCATGTAATCGACACGGTAATTATGCCGTAAGGCGCCCGGCGACCGCTCATCATTTAATCGGTCGGCAGCGGGTTTATGCGCCCGCTGCCTCTTTTTTCGTCTCCACCCGCTGTGTCTCCTTTTCTACTCGTCCGTTACCACCAATGCTTGATATGCGTGCCAGGTTGCATGTCCGACGAGCGGAAAGGTGACGATCAGGCCAACAAAGAGTGTGGCCATCCCCAGGATCATGAGCGCTGCGATAATCGCAGCCCATAACAGCATCGCCTTCGGATTATGGACAACCGACTTGATGCTGGTGGCGACGGCCGTAAAAAAGTCTGTTTCTTCGCTCATCAGCATCGGCACGCTGACGACAGAAATAGCGAAAGCGACGACAGAGAGCACGGCGCCGATCGCCGTACCGACGACCAGCATGCCGACTCCGTTGGCCGACAGCAGCAGCATCGGCACGAACTCCGCAATCGGCGGGAAGTCGCTGTGGCTGAAGAACAGCGCGAACAACAGCATCGCCAGCCGTACCCAGAACAGGAACAGCAGCATTAACACCCCGCCGAGATAGGCGAGTTGCATCGGTGACGCGGTCTTTACCAGGGCGATTGCGCTTGGATAAACGGGTTCTCCCTCGCTGAGGCGGCGGCTGGCCTCATACAGGCCGACCGCCATCAACGGGCCGAGCAGGAGGAAGCCTGCGGCCAGCGTTAAAATTACTGCCTGGGCGCCCTGCATAAACAGGCCGATCAGGAGCGCGAACGCCAGCACCGCAAACACCGCGCCGTAGGCGAGAGAAATCGGCCAGACCCGCCAGAGGTCGCGCCACCCTACGGCCAGCCACTCCCACGGCGCATCGAAGGCGATATCCCGTACGGGATACCCGGCGGCATGCGACTTGCTTGCCGTCTTTTCTGTAGCGGTATCGTTCATGGGCGCGTCTCCCTGGCGTTGCCCGGAACCGGGTCTTAGGATGCTAGCATATCACCAGCAGGAGAGGCGAATGATTGACCGAGATCAAATGCAGGCTTGGCTCAACGATGTTCAAGGCTACCCCGGCGGACCCGAAACGGCCGACCGGGCGCTGAGGGTCGCCTCTCGAACCAAGCAAGCCCTCGCCGAACTCGTGCCAGATACGATGTTCGACACCGAACCGGCGCAGAGCCAGGCGGTGCTGGAGAAGTTGGCTGATGACTGACCCGGCCCTCTGGACCCTGACCGAGGCCGCTGATGCGGTTGCGAAGGGTGAGATTACTTCCCGCGGGTTGACGGAAGCCTGTCTGGAACGGATTTACGCGTGGCAGCCGGTCGTCAACTGCTTCATTCATGTCGAAGCCGACTTGGCGCTTCAAATGGCGGATGCCGCTGACGTGGCGCGGACACGAGGCGAGGCGCTCGGGCCGCTGCACGGCGTGCCGCTAGCCCATAAGGATATGTTCTATCGCAAGGGCGTTCTGTCGACCTGCGGCAGCAAGATCCGTCGCGATTTCCGACCGGAATTTACCGCCACGGTGATGGAGCGCATGGATGCTGCGGGCGCAGTCTATCTCGGCGGCCTGAACATGTCGGAGTTCGCGCTTGGGCCCACCGGCCATAACGATCACTGGGGCCATTGCCGCAATCCGTGGAATCCGGAACATATCACCGGCGGTTCCTCCAGCGGGTCCGGTTCAGCCACGGCGGCGCGGCTGTCGTTCGGTGCCCTCGGTTCGGACACCGGCGGCTCTGTGCGTCTGCCGGCCGGTGCGAACGGGCTCGTTGGCATGAAAATTACATCGGGGCTGGTGAGCCGGCACGGATGCATGGGCCTCTCCTTCACGCACGACACTATTGGGCCGCTCACCCGCACCGTGCGGGACAATGCCCGTCTGCTCGGCGTGATCGCCGGGTACGATCCGAACGATGCGACCAGCAGCCGCCGCACGGCGCCGGATTACGAAGCCGCATGCGCCGGTGATCACCTGAAAGGCCTGCGTATCGGCGTGCCCGAAACCTATTTCCGCACCGACGTCGACCCAGAGGTCGCGGCGCATATGGACGAGAGCCTCCGAGTGCTGGCCGAACTGGGCGCGGAGGTGAAGGCGGTGGCTATTCCCGACCCGGCGGCCAATATTGACCTTGCCAACATCATCACAGCCTGCGAAGGGGCGACCCTTCACGGCCACTGGCTCCGTACCCGCCCTCAGGACTACGGCGCCCAGCCCCGCGCACGGCTGGAAGCGGGCTTTGCGATCAGCGCCACTGACTATCTGACTGCGCTACAATTGCGGCCGCGTATCATCCGGGAGTTCGTCGACCAGGCGTTCGCCGAATGCGATGTCCTGCACGCACCGACCTTCGACGCGCCGATTCCGAGAATTGAGGAGACGGCCATCGGGGACCGCCAGGGGTTTGCGGCGATGCTTGCCCGCACTTCCCACTGTACCCGGCCGATGAACTACCTGGGTCTGCCTGCGCTGAGCATTCCGACCGGATTCGATTCCAACGGCTGCCCCACGTCCATGCAGCTGATTGGCAAACCGTTTGCGGAGGCCACCCTCTACAAGGCGGGGGCGGCCTACGAAGGCGCGGCGCCGTTCGCGGATAAAGCTCCTACGCTGCCCGCCTGACAGCTTGGGTCAATCCAGGGGCGGCGACGGAAGATCGGGCGCGTTGACGCCCAGATAGGCCAGAATGGTCGGCGCGATGTGCGTGAGGTTGCTCGGGCTGCTGGTCTCCCCGGCGCCTCCGCCGTCATCCATGATCAGGAAGGGCGCGGTTTCGCGCGGGCCGAGCCCGCCATGCTGGGCAAAGCCGCCGTTGGCGTCGCTTTCCTCGCCGGTAATCGCCTCGAAACGTTGGCCGGGGACTTGGTAGCCGTTGTCTTTATCCAGGCGCGCCATGTCCACCGCGAAGGTCAAGCCGTATTCGCGCCGGCTCCCGAGGCCCTCCAGCGCTTCGCCTTCGAACATCTGTCCCGCCCATTCTGCGCCCTGCAGGAAGTTCCGCAGCGCCGGGATGCGCGCCTCGTGGCCCGGCGCGACATAGATCAGGACGCTGGTTCCTTGGGCTGCGACGCCCACCTCGCCGCTATCGAGCCCGTCTTTCAGGCCTTCGCGCACCAGCCGCGCAGCCACGTTCACGCGCGGACCGACGCTTTCCATGCCGTGATCCGAACCGATCAGGAACAGCACCTCGTCGCCCTGCAGACGGAGGTTCTCGACGGCTTGCGCAACCAAGCCCACATGCCGGTCCGCCGCCTCCAGCGCTGCGGCATGTGCCCGGCCGAGCAGAGGCGCCGAATGCCCGGCCTTGTCTGGTGAGCATTGCCAGCAGATTGCGAGGCGCGGCGCCCGTTGCATCAGCACCTCCTCACAGAAGCGGTCCACCATTTGCCGGTCGCCGTCGGCATCGTTGCCGACGTGCAATTCATCGTCAGCGGTGACGTGGTCCCCGCCGGGACCGAAGCTGCCGGCCCGGTGATAAATCCAGCCGTGATGGTCAGGGTCCAGGAAATAGGCCGCCCCGGGCGAGACGTTCGAGAAGGCGATGCAGTCCCCTCCTAACCGCTCCGCCAGCGTCGGCACGCGCAGCGTACGTCCCGTGGCGTGGCGCATGTGGTCGCGGAAATCGGGAAGCCCCGCATCCCGCACTTGCAATCCGCTGTCCACCAGGAAGCACATTCGGTTGCCATGAAGACCGTGGCTGCCGGGTGGGTGGCCCGTGGCGATGGAGGCGGCGGAAGCGCGGGTCACACTGGGAAACACCGCCCGATGGGCCGCCGCCCAGCGGCTGCGCTGTTTCAGCGCCCAGATTTCCGGCGTCCGCTCCGGCGAGATCCATTCCCGGCTGAGACCGTCGCACATCAGCAACACCGCGCGGCGCATGTTCATCCCTCCAACCGGTTCAGCAGAACATCGAAGGCGTCGTAGTTCCGAAGTTTGTCCGGCCAACTCTTCGGCGTTCGCGTAACGGCAAAGGGCACCGCTTGTTCGTGCAGGCCGCCATGGCTGCGCAGCGGGCGGGTCAGTTGGGAGAGATCGTGTTCCTGTTCCCGCGTCCCCAACACCGCATCCCGTTTGGCCAATACGCACAGATCGCCGATGCGGTCGCGCGGCAGGTCCATCACCGCCACGGCCTCGTTCGCCGTAACCACCAGTTCAACCGCGGGAATGTCCCGCAGGAGGGCCGCGACATTTTGAAGGTCGTCACTCGGCGGCACGTAGACGGTGGCGAAACTGCCGAGCGCCCCATGATGAACGACGTAGGGGTCCGTAATCGGCAGGATCACCTGCGCCCCGGGTGCAAACCGGTCGAGGAAGGTCTGGAGATAGGCAACGTTCGGCATTCCGTCAGACTTGGCTTTGGCGTTCATGCCATGATCGGCGGTCAGCACGACATTCGCCCCGGCCTCGATCAGCAAGCCCAGATACCGGTCCACCATTTCCGTGAAGGTCAGCGCCGTCTCTTCGTTCGGCGCGTAAAGATGTTGGATGTAGTCGGTCGTCGATAGATAGAGCAGGTCCGGCTGATGGCTCTTCAACAGATCGACCCCGGCGGCGAACACCGCCTCGCTGACCTCCGCCGAGTAGACGCTGGGGATGGCGAAAGGTAACGGGGCCTTGGCAATGCCGTGTTCGGCTTCCGTAACGCGTTCCGCGAACTCGGTTGAGAAGCAGACGGCGTTGCTCATGTCCAGGTCGTGGCCGAGCAGGCGGCGGAGCTTGTCCTTGGCCGTGACCACGGCGACCTTGGCTCCCGCTTGGCTGAACGCTGCCAGAATTGAAGGCGCCCGCAGGAAAGATGGGTCATTCATCATCACCGGCTTGCCCGTCTCCGGGTCCAGGAAATAATTGCCAGCGATTCCATGCCACGAGGGCGGCCTGCCTGTGATGATGGAGAGGTTGTTCGGATTGGTGAAGCTCGGCATCGCGCCGTTGGCGAGCTTGAGCTGGCCCGCTTCCCGCAGCCCGGCCAGGACCGGCGCGCGGCCCGATTCGATGCCGGCGTCGATATAGGCCGTGTCGAAGCCGTCCACGCATAGAACGGCACAAGGTCCCGACGGCCAGGCATAGCTCCGGTCGTTCACGCTGATCAGTTCGCGGCGCATGATCGCGACTTTCTCCTTTAGATTGGACCTTCTTAGGCTTCGTCGATCGCAATCACGCGCGCCGGGGCACCGTCGCTGGTCGGCAGCTTGACCGGCAGGCCGATCACTTCCGGCCGTTCGCTTTCGATCTGGTGCATGTTGCAGAGGTATTCGAACATAATGACCCCATGGCGCAGCAGTTCCCAATGAGTGACATGGTCTTCCGCCGTCGCGCTGCTGTCGCCGGTGAGGAAGTTGCGGATGCAGTAGTCCTGCGGGAAATCATAGCCGATGGCCTTGATCCCACGCTTCCGCAGCCAGACACTCGCCTCCCGCGTCATGTAGGGCGCGTTCGCCCAGAACTCCGCCGCGTTGATGTCCGCCTTCAGGTCCCAAGCGTTGCGCAGCAGAACAAAATCGCCCTCCCGCACGTGCTCGCCCGCCGCCGCGACGATCGCTTCGGTCACGGGTTCGTTCGCTCCGACGTGGGAGACGTCCACCACCGCGCCCGCGCCGCAGGTCATGTCCAGCGTGATGTGGTCTGTCGTGAAACCATCGGCCACGAAGTGCTTCGGCGAATCCATATGGGTGAAGCCATGCACGATCCAGCCCGCCCAGGTGGCCTGCACATGGTCGCCGCCCTCGTGGCTCTTCAGGAGTTTGCGCTCCACGGGCCAGCGGAAGTGATTCTCGACGACAGGCGTAGACAAGTCGATCAGGCGGCGCATCAAGAGGTTCCCGGCGATGTGATTTTCGGCACCTTGCAGTGCGCGAGCGTTTGCTACAAGGGTCTCTTGCCCCGGAGCTCAAGAAGAAGAGGATGGTATGAGAGCGTGGCAAGTGCGGGAGTGGTGCAGTGCGGCGGACATGCCGCTGTTGGAGGCGCAGGTGCCGGAACCCGGCGCGGCCCAGGCCCTGGTCAAGGTGCACACGGCCGCGCTGAATTTCTTCGATAACCTGATGATCGGCGGCAAATATCAGGTGAAACCGCCATTTCCCTTCACACCTGGCTGCGAGATTGCGGGCGAGGTCGTGGCGGCGGGGCCCGATAGCGACTACCGTCCTGGCGACCGCGTCGCCTCGCAGCCGAACTGGGGTGCGTTCGCCGAGTACTGCCTGGTCGAGAACCACCTGACCAACGCGGTGCCGGATGGGGTGCCGCTGGAGCAGGCGGCTGCGATCCCGGTGGTTTACCCGACCGCGCATGTAGCCCTGCAACGCCGTGGCCAGCTGCGGGACGGAGAGTTCGTGCTCGTCTCGGCGGCAGCAGGCGGCGTCGGTCTCGCGGCGGTGCAATTGGCGAAGGCCTGGGGCGGCCGGCCGATCGCGCTCGCAGGCTCGGCGGAAAAGCGACAGGTTTGCCTGGACAACGGCGCTGAGTTGGCACTCGACTACCGGGATGACGCCTGGATCGACGCGGTGGGCGAGCACACTGGCGGGCATGGCTTCGACCTGCTGTTTGACCCTGTCGGCGGGGAGACGTTTGACCGCGCACTGAAGGTGATCGCGTTCGAAGGGCGGGCCGTCATCATCGGCTTTGCCGGCGGGGAGATCCAGCGGGTGGCCGCCAACCGGTTGTTGCTGAAGAACGCGAGCGCTGTCGGTGCGATATGGGGCCGCTATCTCAGCGAGGAAACGGCCTTCGCGCACGAGGTGGTCGCGGACTGCTTCCGGATGCTGGAGACCAGCCAGATCGAGCCTGTCATCTGGCACACCTACCCGTTCGAGGAGGTTCCTGCCGCCCTTGAGGCGTTGGATAAACGCCAGACCTATGGAAAGGTGATGGTCCGCATTGGTTAGGGCCTATCCGTTGAGCGGCTGGCCCACCATTCCGCGGTTTTGGCCAGCCCTTCCAGCAGGGGAGTTCGCGGCCGCCATCCGAGCAAGTTTTTGGCCCGGTCATTCGCCAGAACGCTGATGGAGACGTCCGTGCCGCGAGGGCCGTCGTAGCGGATGCGGAGTTTCCGGCCCGATACCTGCTCGACGCCTGCGCAGATCTCCCGCAAGGAAGCGCCCTCGCCAAAACTGATGTTGATCAGGTCGTAAGGATTGCTACCGCGGCAGGCAGCGACGAAAGCCTCCGCCACATCGCCGATATAGATGAAATCGCGCACCGCAGAACCGTCGCCCCAGATCACCAATTCGGTTTCCGAAAACGCCGCATTCATCGCCGCCGCGATAAAGCCCTGGCCTCGCCTGGCCTGCTGGCCCGGGCCGTACGGGTTGCTGACCCGCAGAACCGTGGACTGGATCGCGCCAGCCTTTGCCAACAGCCGCAGGAAATGTTCGACCGTGAGCTTGCTGACGCCGTAGGAATTGATCGGGCAGTTCCGCTCGGTCTCTGGGGTTGGATGGGTTTCGACCGGGCCGTAGACCGTACCGCCCGATGAGGTGAAAACAAAGCGTTGCACGCCAACGTCCGCGCAGGCTTCCGCTACCTGGACGGGGTGCACGATTT
>CAYYSC010000147.1:0-7667 GCA_964474065.1 uncultured Rhodospirillales bacterium
TCAGGTAACCGAGCACCACGTTCGCGTCCGTCACGGTCGGCTTCTCGCCGCCCGCGTCGTAGCACACCGGCCCCGGGGAGGCCCCGGCGCTCTCCGGTCCGATCTGGAGGGCGCCGCCCGCGTCGATCCAGACCAGCGAGCCGCCACCAGCCCCCACTTCCGCCAAGTCGATGGCCTGGGTCTTCAGCTTATAGCCCGCGCCCGTCAGCAGCCGCGAGCCCGCCAGGATGCCGCCGCCGACCTCGAACTCGTCGGCGCGGGCGTACTGGCCGTCCTCCACCATGCTGGCCTTGGCCGTGGTGCCGCCCATGTCGAAGGTGATGAGATCGCCGAGCGCTCCCGCGTCCGCCAGGAACCGTGCGCCGACCACACCCCCCGCAGGACCGGACTCAATGATGTTCATGGGCAGGCGCTTGGCCGTCTCGGCCGGGGTCAGGCCGCCGTTCGACTGCATCAGCAGCAGCTCCGCCTCGACCCCCGCCGTGGCGAGCCCCGCCTGCAGGTTCGCGAGATACGAGCCGACCACCGGCTTCACATAGGCGTTGATGGTGGTGGTAGAGGTGCGCTCGTACTCCCGGATTTCAGGGAGTACTTCGGCACTGATTGAACAGGGCAGACCCGGCGCGAGCTTTTCGATGGCAGTCTTGATCACGAATTCATTCGCAGGGTTGGCGTAGGAGTTGATGAGGCAGACCGCGATGGCCTCGACGCCCTGGTCGAGCAGCCGCCGCACTGCGGCTTCGGCATCGGCGGGTTCGCAGGCTTTGACGACCTCGCCCGCCGCATTCACCCGCTCGTCCACGGTCACGCGTTGGTAACGCTCGACCAGGGGGGGCGGCTTGCTCCAGGTCAGGTCGTAAAGTCGAGGCATGCGCAGGGTGCGGATTTCCAGCACGTCCCGAAAGCCTTTGGAGCCGATCAGGCCTGTCAGGGCGCCTTTGCGCTCCAGGATGGCGTTGGAGGCGACGGTGGTGCCATGGCGCACCTGGTCGATAGCGCCTGCATCGATCGCTGCTTCTGCAAACACCAGCCCGAGGCCGTCGATGATGGCCTGAGCATAGTCGCCAACGCTGGAGGAGACTTTCTTCACCAGCACCTGACCGTCTGCTTCCATAAACACGATGTCAGTAAACGTGCCGCCGATGTCGACGCCGACGCGGAAGGCGGTCATTGGGCGTTCTCCGGCATCGGCTTCTCCCAGAGCACCGTCGGCGTCTCTTGCCAGCCGCGGGCCTTGCGCAGGCGTTCGCGTTCGCCCGCAGTCCCGGCCTCGTCCACACGGAAGCGGTCGGCCAGCATCACGCCGTAATCGTGCAGCGCTGTCTCCCGGCTGATGATGTCATTGCGCACGTCGCAAGCGACGGCGGCGGGATCGCGTTCCAGCGGGTCACCCCAGCCGCCAGCGCCGGCGACCTCGTGGCGGACGACCTCGCCGCGCTTGATCGTCTCGGTGAACTTCGGTGGCATTGGCCTAGCCTCGCCCTCAGGATCCCAGACATTGCGCGAGGGCTCGCCTGGATAGCCGCCATAGAGGCCGTAGGGCCGGAACTTCTGCCGGTCCGCCCGAATCTGCAGCACGCCCTCCGCTTCGGTGAAGCGGTAGTCGCGGCGGTAGGGCGCGCCGCCCCGGTACTTGCCCGCACCGCAGCGGTCCTGGACGAACTCGTAAGCCAGGATCTCCAGCGGGTTCTCCGCCTCGATCACCTCCACGGGCTGCGAGGCCATGTTGGCGTAGATATTGGAGTTGCCGTCGAGGCCGTCGGCCCAGGGGCGCCCGCCCCAGGTGCCGCAGGTGAAGTCCACGAAGATGAAGGGCTTGCGCGCCGCGTTGTAACCGCCGACGGAAATGCCGGTGTTGCCCCCGTCTGACGCCGCGAACACCTTGTCCGGCACAAGTTGGGCGAGCGCGCCGAACAGGCAATCGACCATGCGGAAGCCGGTCAACCCACGCGCGGCGCAGGCAGCGGGTAGCTCTCCATAGGCGACGGTGCCTTTTGGCGCCTTCACGTCGATGCAGCGGAAATAGCCCGCGTTGGTCGGGATGTCGCCCTCAAGCACACAGCGGATCGCGGCATAGCTCGCTGCCTGCGTAAAGGAGAGGGTATTGTTGATTGCCGCGCGCGCTTGCGGGGCCGTGCCTTCCCAGTCCACCAAGATCTGTTCGCCCTGCTTCTCGATGGTGACGAACAGGCGGATCGGCTTGCCATGATCGACGCCATCGTCATCGATCCAGTCCTCGAAGCTGACCTTGCCGTCCGGTAACTTGGCGATGGCGGTCCGCGTCATGCGCTCGGCGTAGTCGATGAGCTGGTCCATCAGCCCCAGCACCGTCTGTCGCCCGTGCCGGGCGATCAGGTCCAGGAACTGCTGCTCGGCAATATGGCAGGCGGAGAGCTGCGCGCGCAGGTCGCCGAAATAGAGCGTCGGCGCGCGCACGTTCTTCTCGATGATGCGGAACAGCGTCTCGTTCGGCTCGCCGCGGTCGTAGAGGCGTGACGGCGGGATGCGCAGCCCTTCCTGGTAGATCTCCGTTGAATCGGCCGCGTTCGACCCCGGCACGCGCCCGCCCGTGTCGACATGGTGGCAGATGACGGCGGCGAAGGCGACGTGCACGCCCTCGTGGAAGATCGGCTGGAAGACGAACAGGTCCGGCAGGTGCATGCCGCCTTCGTACGGATCGTTCAGGCAGTAAATATCGCCCTTCCGGATGCTATCGCCATAGCGGGCCAGCACCGCCGCCAGCGCGCTCGGAATGGAGCCGAGATGGCCCGGCAGAGTCAGCCCCTGCGCCACCAGCCGACCGTCCGCGGCGCAGAAGGCGGTGGAGAAGTCCATGTTGTCCTTCAGCACGCCGGAATACGTCGTGCGCACCACGGTCAGCGCCATCTCGTCCGCGATGGAATGGACCGCGTTCTTGAACAACTCGAACAGCACAGGGTCGCGGGCAGCGGTGGGGGAGGCCATCGGCAAACGGCTTTCGGAAGACGGAGCGAGAGAAGGGCGGATTGTGCGCCAGCCGTGGCCGGATGCCAAGCATGGGCGCGAAAAGCCGTTCGGACAATGGGTTACCTGAGAAGCGCTGGTCCGGAAGTCCGGCCGGATATGCAATCATATGTTGGGGGGATATGCCGCCGGCTTCCGCGTGACGAGCGAGGCCTTCGCATAAAGATAAAACTGTACATACGCATACAAATGAGCATTAATACTATCAGTATGTATGGACAATGTATCTTGCATCGTATATCAGTGGAGTATGCGGTCGTCATGGTCAATGGACCTCCTCTGGTGGTTCGCGGGAACTGACGCGCATGAACCATTAGGCAAGGAGAGAAAAAAATGCGTGGTCTTTTAGGTGTGCTTTCGCTGGCAGCGGTGGCGTTCGCTTCCGTTCCAGCTCATGCAGTGATTATCAACACGTTCGACGGAAGCGCGGGCCAGCAGCGCAGCGATTTCCTCGCGGCATTGCCGCCGACCGCTATCGTGGTGAACGAAGACCTGAACGATAACGTTTGGGATGGTGCCACCATTTCCTTTGTGGGGGGTGGCCATACGGGCTTGGGGGTTGCCGGCGGTAAGTTCGGTGATCGGATCACGACCACCAACAGCACGGTGATCGATTATGCGCGTCCGATCCTCGCGTTCGGCGCCGACTGGTTCATGTCCGATGCGAACAACAACAGCCTGGGTCTGATCATCAATACGGATTCTGGACCCGTTCCGGTCGAAGTGCCGAACAGCCATGCCTTCGATTTCTTCGGGTTTATCTCCGACACGCCGTTCAGCCAGATCATCTTGACCGGTGGTACTCAGGGCGGTCCGGTTGAAGAATACATGGTAGATGACGTCGTTACGGCCCAGCCGATCCCGATCCCGGCTCCGGGTATCCTGCTTGCGGGCGTCGCTATTGCCGGGCTTGCGGCCGGGCGTCTTCGCCGGAAGTAGGATGGTGCGTACTGGCTAGCGATGGGTTGCGGTGTCAACCCGCTAGAAAACAGAGATTTTTAGAGTTTGCCACCCCTGCCATTCCTATGACAGGGGTGGTTGCATTGTTTCTGCCGAAGCCGTCTACGGCTGTAAAGTGTAGCGCTTTCCCAGTTGGTTCTTGAAACCCATCAAACCGCGAAGCCAGGCTTATCCACGAGAGACCGGATCCTACTGATCAGGTGAGCAGTCTGAGCCGAATGGAGATGCTTGCCACCCTTTCCATCGGCCATGGCACCTAAATCCAAATATGGTCAACGTGAACGAGCAGCAGACCGTGCCCTTCATGCGGTCGGGATGGTCGGGTCCATCCTGGCCTCCGTCTTTCTGGTTCTGTCGGTTTTGCGCGGTGCCGATCCCGCTGCAGTACTCGCAAGTCTTGTCTATGGCATCGGCCTCGTCGCAATGCTTTGGTCTTCGGCAGCCTACCACCTGACCTGTCATCCGCGGTTGAAGGAATGGTTCCGCCGCTGTGATCACGCCGCGATCTTCCTCATGATTGCCGGAACCTACACGCCCTTTGCTATTGCCGGTCTGGGCGGTGCGATTGGCTGGACGTTGCTTTCGTTTGTCTGGATTGTGGCCGTTTTCGGTATGGCGCTAAAGCTGCTGCGGCCCCGGCGTCGCGACCGCTGGTCGGTGGCGCTGTATCTGGCACTCGGTTGGGCCGGCCTTCCAGTCGCGGGTCGCTTGTGGGAAGCTCTTCCGGGAGAAGTGTTTGCGCTGCTGGGGGCAGGAGGCGTGCTTTATACGGTCGGGGTAGCCTTCTATCTCTGGGAACGGCTCCCGGGGCATAACGCGATCTGGCATGGTTTCGTTCTGGCCGCCGCCGTTTGCCATTATCTGGCCGTGATGCAGGTTCTGATTCCTGAAACGGCCTAGAGGCCCTCGCCTGAAGCTCATTGCCTTCCGGCGCGGGGCGGGGCACCCTTGCGCGAAAGGTGGTTCGTCCGATCAACAATGCAGGAGTGCGCAGTCCATGGAGCCTGATCGTTTCCCCTACAGCGCCATTGTCGACCGGCCGAAGCTAACCTGGCCCGGCAACGCTCGTGTTGCGGTCTGGGTCTTGCCGAATATCGAGCATTACGAGTACCAGCCGGTGCACCAGAATTTGCGAAACCCGTGGCCGCGCTCGCCGCACCCGGATGTTCTGGGCTACGGTGACAAGGATTACGGTAACCGTGTCGGCGTCTGGCGGATGTTCGATCTGATGGACAAGCACAACATCCGCTGCACCGTTTCGTTGAATTTCTCCGTGATCGAGCATTATCCGGAGATATTCGAGGCGATGGAGGCGCGGAACTACGACTATCTCTGTCATGGCATCTACAACACCCGCTATCTCTGGAACCTGCCGGAGGAAGAAGAACGGGCGGTGATCCAGGATTGCGTGGAGACCTTGCGCAAGGCCACGGGGCGGCAACTAGCCGGGTGGTTCGGGCCAGCCGCCAGCTTCACGTTGAATACCCCGGACCTGATTGCCGAAGCAGGAATCAAGTACACCAGCGACTGGTACCACGAT
This sequence comes from uncultured Rhodospirillales bacterium, assembly GCA_964474065.1. GTDB lineage: Bacteria > Pseudomonadota > Alphaproteobacteria > Bin95 > Bin95 > JACKII01. The sequence continues at coordinate 5,504 of CAYYSC010000147.1, forward strand.
GACCAGCCTTTTCCGATGAACACACGCTCGGGCAAGCAGCTGATCACGGTTCCCTATTCGATGGATATCAACGACGCGATCGAATACCGCTACCATACGGAAGGACAGGAGTTCGCCCGGATGATCTGCGACCACTTCGACACGGTGTACCAGGAGGGGGCCGAAAGCGGCCGGGTGATGGCGATTGCTCTGCATCCCTATCTCTACGGTCAGCCGCACCGGATCCGGCACCTCGACCGCGCGCTGGCCTACATCAAGAGCCATCGGGACGTTTGGTGGGCGACCGGCGAGGAGATCGCCGACCACTATATCCGGCACTGTCTGCCAGGTGTTCGAACTCATCTTGGCCGGCGGGAGGCGGCATAAGATGGCGGAAATAGCGAAGCTGGCCCAGACTGCCCGTTACCGGGAGGGCAGGGGCTATGACCATGACCATTTCGAGTGGAATCCTTTGCCTGAACGCCCGTCCGTCGCGTGGCCTAACGGCGCGCGCATGGCTTGGTGTGTCTACCTTTACCTGGAGTATCTCGAACTAGACCCGCCGGAGGGCAGCGTACGCGATCCGCGCTATGGCGGTGCCCTGGGCAGTCATTTTCCGGACTATCTGAACTATTCCCATCGGGAGCACGGCAACCGTGTCGGCTTCTGGCGCGTTCTGGCATTGTTGGATAAGTACGGCATCAAGGCCACGGTGCCGGTCAATGCAATGCTGGCGGAGCGCTACCCGCGTTTGGTGGAAGAATGCGTGCAGCGCGGATGGGAAATTGCCGGGCATGGTACGAGTGCGAGCCGGATGATCACGAGCCGGATGACGGAGTTCGAGGAACGGGACGCCATCGCGCGCTCCCTGGACACCTTGGAAAAGGTAAGCGGTACCCGGCCAGTCGGCTGGTTCGGTCAGGATTTTTCGGAAAGCGCTCGCACGCCGATGCTCCTGGCGGAGGCGGGACTGAAATACTTCGCCGATTTTCCAAATGACGACATGGCCTATGCTACCAATCATGGCCATTTGATCGCCATGCCGAACCAGGCGGAATGGGACGATACGCAGTCAATGGCTGTCCGCCGTCTGATGCCTTGGCGCTGGCGCGACGTGGTGTGCGAAGCGTTCGACTATCTGCATCAGGAGGCCCACCCGGCCGGCAGCGTCATGACCCTGGCGATCCACCCTTGGCTACTCGGTCAGGCACATCGGATCAAGTATCTGGACGAGGCTCTCGCGAAGATGAACGGCCACCCGAACGTCTGGCAGACGACCGCGGCCGAGGCGGCCAGCTGGTGGCATGAGCGAGCAAGTTGATGATGAATCGTGACCCAACGGGAACTTTTCAAGGTAACTTGATCGAACCCTCGCGGTATTTTATTCGGTGAAGTGCGCATATTACATATCAATGTCTGATGCTGGAACGTTCATTTGAGCCCACTCAGACCCTGGCTACGCCTTACCCGGATGTCTCCTCTCGACGGGAGAGCGCCTTGACCGGGCTTCCGCCGGTGCTGGGATCACTGTTGCCGCAGATGGACCCGGAAGAACTGCAGAAACCGACGATTTTTGGATGGTCAAGATTGGCCATGGATCGGACGGAATCCTCCCGGCGCTAAAGAAGCGCCTGCAAGCCGGCATCGGCCCCCGGAGATGTTGGCGCTCCTAGGCTGTGGACCGAGGCTGACGAGGCAGATGTCAGCCGCCGGCAAGCCGTTCGTCTAGGAAGTCCATGAATGCTTCCCAACTTTCGGTATCGGCGCGTTCGTGATACCGGGACGAGTCGAAGACCGAAAAGCCATGCGGGGCGCCCGAATAAACTTCGATCGTGTAAGGAGTGCCCGCACTTTCCAATTCACGCCAAAAGGCGACTACTTGGTTTACCGTGACCGATCTATCAGCACCGCCATGCATTACCAAGATTGGCGGTTCGTCGCCGGACCAGGTTTGCCCTTCTGGTGTCGCAAGGCCGCCGTGGAAGGTCGCGTAGCCAGCCGCCTGATCGGCACGTTCCGAGCGCGCCATCTCCAGTGTTACCGCGCCGCCGAAGCAATAACCCATGACCACCAGCCCCTCGGCGGAGGATCGGGCCCGCGCCTGAGCCAAGCCTTCGTAAAGCAAGGTCCGCATCCGCTCGCGGTTGGCGTAGAGCGCGCCCGTTGCGGCCCGGCGATGCTCGAC
>CAYYSC010000148.1:0-3405 GCA_964474065.1 uncultured Rhodospirillales bacterium
CGGCAAAAGCCGCCGGATCGTAGACTTCCTCTACCCAAGGCAGGAAAGCCGCCGGGTTCTGGCCGCCCGTGTCTTGCGCATACCGTTCCAAAAAAAGGTCCAGCATCCCCGTCTTCGCCGCTTTCACGTGGCCGTAACGCAGAGAGAGCTGGCGCATCGCGACGGTGATAGGCGCGCCTTCGTGTACGTGAAGGTACAAGGCCGAGAAGAAGCCTACCCGATCCGCTCCAGACTTGCAGTGCATCAGAACCGGGTAGCGCAGCTGGTCGAACAGGGTTGTCGCGGCGTGCAGCGTCGTCTTTTCCGGCATGCCGCGGCTGCGGCACGGGAAATTGATCAGTTCCAGGCCCTGGGCGGCGCACGCATCGCGCTCCATCTGATAGGCGCCGCAGGTGTCGCGTCGGCCCCGCAAATTCAAAATGGTCCGGATGCCGTGACGCTTCGCCCACCGCAAATGCCCCGGTCCCGGCTGGGCCGAACGCCAAAGCTTCTCGCTGACCCGGTGACGGTTGCAATAGGCCGCACGGATGAAGCCGTGATCGACGAATGTCAGGTCCAGCAGCGCTCGCACACGCTTCCACCCCTCAACCGGTGGCGCGTCTGGCGCACGGGTCGGTACATCGCGGGTCGCGGTCACAGGCAGATCACTCTTGTCGAAGGAAGCGAAGCGGATACCGGACTTCGGTTCTTGGCACAACAAACGCTTGGATCGAGGCCATTTGCTGGCAGGCGGGGAAGAGGCTAGAACCCGCCGCTACTACTATCTTTTAATGGTATCTTATAATGGCCGCACCGGCGAAGAACCGTATTCCGATCGACCGGCACTCGATGGTGCTGATGCGCCGGCTTTGGCGCGATTCGGTGCAAGAGCATCGGGCACGGCTATTACTTGCCGCGCTTTTTATGACGGTTGTCGCCGGCGCAACGGCGGCGACGGCGTGGTTGATCGACCCGGTCATCAACGAACTATTCGTCGAACAGGACGAGGGCATGCTCGTCTGGATCAGTGCGGCCGTTTTCCTGACTTTCATGGTGCGCAGCCTGGCTGTCTATGCTCAGGACAATCTCATCGCCTATACCGGTCAGCGTATCATCGCCGATACCCAGACAAGACTGTTCCAGCATCTGCTTCGCCAGGATGTCGCCGTGCTGCAGGCGGACCATTCCGCCACGCTGCTTTCGCGCTTCACCTACGACATCAACATGATGCGGTTCGCCGTCTCGGATGCCGTCGTGATGATCGGCCGCGACAGCCTGACCATCATCTTCCTAGTTGGTGTCATGTTCTATCAAGAATGGTTGCTTGCCAGCATTGCGCTCGTCGTGGCGCCGCTCAGCACCTATCCCATCCAGTTGCTCGGCAAGCGCGTGCGCCGCATTACGCGTGAAACTCAGGAAGAGATGGGCGCTCTCACCACCCAACTCGCACAAACGTTTCAGGGCATTCGCACGGTCAAGGCGTTCCGGATGGAGGAGCAGGAGGAGGCGCGCGCAACGGGCTTGGTCGATCGCCTGTTTTCCTTGAACTACCGAGCAGCGAAGGCGCGCGCCGCGACCCAACCGACGGTGGATTCCTTTGCCGGAATCGCGATTGCGGCGGTGATCCTTTATGGCGGTTCGCGTGTCATTGGCGGGGAAACGACTGCCGGCTCTTTCTTTTCGTTCGTGACGGCGCTGATGTTGGCTTACCAGCCGCTGCGGGTGCTCGGGCGGATGAACGCGCGGATTCAGGAGGGCCTGGCCGCTGCGGACCGTGTGTTCAACCTGCTCGACCAAAAGCCGACTATCATTGACCGCCCGGGCGCGGTCGCAATGCCAAGGGAGGCTGGCTCCGTCCGCCTGGAAAATGTCACGCTTTCTTACGATGATGAATTCAACGCGTTGAACGGGGTCTTTTTGGAAGCGCCCGCGGGCAAGACCACGGCCTTGGTTGGGCCCTCCGGCGCGGGCAAGACAAGCGTTCTGAACCTGATCCCCCGATTTTACGACGTCGATTCTGGCGCCGTCCTGGTCAATGGCCATGATGTGCGCGACGTGACTCTGGCGTCCCTCCGGGAGGCCATTGCCATGGTGAGCCAGGAAGTGGTCCTGTTCGACGACACGGTTGCCAATAACATCCGTTACGGTTGGCGGGACGCGCCGGACAGTGCAGTGCAGGCGGCGGCAAAAGCGGCGGCAGCCGCCGAGTTCATTGAGGCTCTGCCGGAAGGCTACAATACCGTCGTTGGAGAGCAAGGCTTGAGGCTTTCAGGGGGACAGCGCCAGCGTGTCGCCATCGCACGCGCCATCCTGGCGGATGCTCCGATCCTCCTGCTGGACGAAGCCACCAGTGCGCTGGATACAGAGTCGGAACGCCAAATTCAGCAAGCGTTGGATAGCCTGATGCGGGGCCGGACCACCATCGTGATTGCGCACCGGCTTTCAACGGTGATCAACGCGGATATGATCCATGTCATGGACCATGGGCAGGTGGTTCAATCCGGGCGGCATCGGGAACTGCTGGAGCAGGGCGGCCTCTACGCCCATCTGCACGCCCTGCAATTCGCCGCCGCCAAGGAGTTCGGCGGGGAGACAGCGGCCGTGGAACGGGCGGGCTAGCTCCAGGCACGCTCGCCGGGAGCCGGTGGATCTTTCGGATCGCCGGCAAAGCACTGGGCGATTGCCATCCATTTGGCGGCCGGTTCGCCAACAACTGTCAGGTTAACATCCGCGATGTTCCTGCCCTGGGTCACAACCTGGCAAAACTCCACGGCCATCCCTTCCACCCGATTGTCGGGCGTGTTCTCGCCCCATTCCCAGATCGTGCCCGAGGGCGCAGCGAGGCGGACGAACGGCATCGGCCCCGGCGGCTCCAAACCACGGTTCGCGAAGGTCCAGCCGTAGGTGCGCACACCGATTTCGGCGATGTTCCTGATCCGGTCATGGTGCTGCCGGGGTGCCCGTAGGAGGTCGTAAATATCCTGGGCGTGTGCCCATGTTTCCATCTGACGCGCGGTAGCGCACATGCGGACGCTCATCGACGGCCCGACCCACTTCACCCGATCTTTCGGGTCACGCTCGTTTAACAGGTCGCAGAGTTCCTGCTGATAGCTGTACCACTGTTCGCGGAGCGCCCGCCCTGATTCCATTTTCGGGCCGATTTCTTCCGAGCCCGTCATCGCCTTGTCCCGCTGGTTCCGTCGCTTCTCCAGCATTGCGTCGAAGCCCGGCTCATCCGTCATGGAGAGCACCGCCATCCAATCGGCAAAATGCAGATGGCGGACCACGTCGTTCGGCGTCCAGCCCTTGAAAGGCGTTGGCCGGTCCCAATCCGCCTCACCCAGGCCGTCGAGAAAGGCATGGAGGTCTTTGCCTTCGGCGCGGAGATCTTCGGCTTGGGGCAGCATGGCGGCTGATTCCCTTCAG
>CAYYSC010000148.1:3415-7658 GCA_964474065.1 uncultured Rhodospirillales bacterium
TGTGGGTTGGACTATGTCGCGGTTTAGTCTTCGGTTCCGGCGGGATGGACCTGGACCGCGCCGACCGCTTCCGCGTCGCCGTCAAGATTGTACTGGAAGCGTGCCGGCTTGTGAGGTTCAATCACAGGTTGGGGCGGCGGAAACTCCTGGCGTGTCATGATCGTGCCGTCATTTGCGGTGAGCGTCACGACTAGCGAGGGCACTGATACCGGCCCTTGACCGGCATTCTTGATAAAACCGGTGACGCGGACAACGGAGCCGCTGTTCGAGTCTGCGGCGCCGAACCGGACGTCCTCGAACGATAGCTGATTGCGGCTCTGGGCGACTGGAATTCCGGCCATCCGAAAAACGGCTGCGGTTTGCGGGACTGCGGCCACGATTCCATCCCGCAGGAAATAGGTTGCTGCGACGATTACCAGCAGAACGACACCCAGCACCAATAGGCCGGAGCCGCGCTTTTGGCGGGACTGATCACCATCCTCGATGGCAGAAGAAATTGGGGGGCTATAGCCGCTCGCCGTTTTCTCCTCCGATGTGGTGCTCTTCGGCGCGGCGGCTTCGGCGACCAGAGGAGCCGATTCGGAGGCTGTCTCGGAAGGCCAGTGGAATTCGTCGTCAGATGGGATCGCCATGGGGGTCGATGCCACCTGCGCTGCCGGCGCGCCTTTCGCCGCTTTCGCCGGTTCGGCTTGCCAAGTATGACCGCAATTACTGCAGCGAACTTTACGACCGTTGGGGCCAATCGCGTTATCGGCTACAGAAAAGACAGTTTTGCAATTGGGGCAGGCAAGTTCCATGACGCCTCGTTTCCTCCAACCAAGAAATGGTAGTAATTCACAGCGCGATCAGCGGAGAACCCAATGGACCCCGGTTGGGGCGCAATCTATCCGGGTTTACCGTATAGCGCCACCGGTTAGCGTGATATGTCCTGCCCTATGACCGAGCAATACCAAGCACCCGATGAACCCTTGAGAGTGGCTGCCGAGCCTTACGCACCGCCACCGGCGGTAGTAACCATGGATGGGGTTGCGCTCGATTATGGTGCGGGCGCTCCTGCCTTGCGGGAAGTGACCCTGGCGCTGCCACCTGGCTCCTTTACCTTCATCACTGGAGAGAGTGGTGCGGGTAAAACCTCGTTGCTGAATATCATTGGCCTTGCCCTTCGGCCGACGGCCGGGACCTTGCGCTTTTTGGAGCACGATGTCGCGGACCTGGATCGTTCGGAATTGGCTTCCCTCCGGCGTCAGATCGGCATGGTGTTCCAGAACTTCCGCCTCCTGGACCATCTGACCGTGCTGGAAAATGTCATGCTCCCGCTCCTGGTCGCCGGCGTCCCCTCTGCCGAGCGCAAAGCCTATGCGCGGGAGTTGCTTGCCTGGGTAAACCTCGGGGACCGGCTGGACTGGTTCCCGCCCGCGTTGTCGGGTGGCCAGCAGCAGCGCGTTGCCATCGCTCGGGCCGTGATCAGCCGGCCCAAGCTTCTGCTGGCGGATGAGCCGACGGGCAGCGTGGATGACGAGATCGGGATGCGGCTGATCGGCCTGATCCAGGCTCTCCATCGGGAAGGGGCGACCGTGGTGTTTGCTACTCACGACCGCAACCTGGTCGATCAGCTGCGCTATCCGGAAATCCGGTTGTCCGGCGGTAAAATGTTGCGCGTCCCGGCTGCTGCCCCGGCAGGCTTGGAGCGGTAGCGGTGAAGGGGCAGGGCCGTATTTTCCGGGCGGACGCGTCGAGCCGATATCTGCCATGGGTTCTGGGGCTTGCGACGTTCCTTGCCACCTTGTCGCTGGCGGCGCTGCTCGCTGTGGATCGCACCCTGGACCGCTGGGACAACACAGCGGCAGGCACCATCACGGTGCAGATCGCACCCAGCGACGATCCTGGCACGGACGCCATTCGTGCCCGATCAATCCAAATGAAGCTCCGGGCCGACCCCGACGTGCTTGAGGCAGAGTTGTTGTCGGTCGATCAGGTAACGGACCTGCTCGCTCCTTGGCTCGGCGGTGCGGCTCGGGCGGGAGAATTGCCGTTGCCGCGTGTGTTGCACGTGCGTGTGCGGGACGCGGGGTCCGACACGTCTGAACGCCTCGCCGCGTTGGTTGAGAGCGCCGCGCCGGGCACCGTGGTCGACGACCACCGGATTTGGCGTTCCCGGCTCGTGAACTACACGGCGTGGCTTCGCGGCGGCCTCGCCCTGCAGTTGGTGCTGGTGTTGACCGTGTCCGGCCTTACAGCCGTTTTTATCACTCTCTCCCGCATGACCATTCACCGGGAGGCGGTGCGGCTACTGCATCAACTGGGAGCGGACGATTCGTTTATCGCGGCGGGACTCATGCGCCAATCGGCCCTATCTGCCGCTGCTGCTGCTGCAGTCGGGTTTGCATTGGCGGCCTCTTTCCTGTTCATTTTGGGGCAGGCTGCGGCGGGGATGGACGATGCCTTCATGCCGCTCTTGCGTCTCCAACACTTGGACTGGATCTGGCTAGCTGCCGTGCCGCTCGGTTTGGTAGTCCTGACCGCTGTCGTCGCCGGATTTACGGCAAGGCGACGGCTGAACCGGTTAGCTTAAGAGGGGCGGACGGTGCTGCGCCGACTTTTGTGGCTGGTCGTGGTTCTCTGGTGTATTGGCCTCGGCGCGTTCATTACTGGATTGCCGGACATCCCGGCATCCCGGCCGATTGGACCGGATGAAGGTATCGTCGTCCCGACAGGGGGCGCTGAGCGGGTGGCGACAGGATTCGATCTGCTCGCCGCCGGCGGGAAGCGGCTGCTGATTACCGGCGTCCACCCGGATACAACGCTCGCGGCCCTTGAAGTAGAAGCTGGTCGTCATGCTGATCCCTGCTGCGTCGATCTTGATCATGCGGCTCCCGACACGATCGGCAACGCCGCGTCCGCGCGTGCTTGGGTTGCCGAGCATGGGATCGGCAAGGTCCGGTTGGTTACGTCCTGGTATCACATGCCCCGCAGTCTGGTGCTGTTCGAGCGAGCCATGCCGGATGCCGTCATCATTCCTCATCCGGTATTTCCCGCAAATCCCCCGCGCGCGGGCTGGTGGCGCAGTTGGCTCGGCTGGCGTCTGATTACGGCGGAATACAACAAGCTGCTCTGGGCATGGGCGTCGCCGGAACCCGAACAATGATCCTGGGCCTGCGCTCGCTTGCCTTTCACCTTGCTTTTTTTACGACGACTCTCTTCGTGGGGATCCTGGGGCTGCCGGCACTGGCAGGCCCGCGGCACTGGTCGCAAGCAGTCGGAACCGTCTGGTCGCGCATCGTGCTATGGCTCGCCAGATGCTTGGTCGGCATCGACTACCGGCTCGAAGGCACGCTGCCGGATGGCCCGATTCTGATTGCGTCCAAGCATCAAAGCGCCTTCGAGACACTCCTGTTCCCCGCTATCCGGCCCGACGCCGTGTTTGTGCTTAAGAAGGAGCTGCTGCACGTACCGCTGGTTGGTTGGTATCTGGCCCGCTCCAGGCAAATCGCCATCGATCGGGCGGCAAGCGCTAGTGCCCTGCGGCGGATGCTGACGGCCGCGCGGCAACGGGCAGCCGAGGGCCTTAGTATCGTGATCTTTCCGGAAGGTACGCGGGTTCCCGTCGGCGTAAGGGCACCGTTCCGGCCGGGGGTCGCCGCGCTGTATGGGCATTTGAGCTTGCCCGTGGTGCCGGTCACCCTGGATTCCGGTCGTTACTGGGCGCGGCGCAGCTTTTTGCTGCGGCCGGGGACCATCAGGGTGCGGTTTGCCGCGCCCATTCCGCCGGGTCTAAAGCGCCGGGAATTTGAGGAGAAGCTTAAAGAGGCGCTGAGCGAGCCGTTAGAGCCGGCAGAAGGTAAAAGCGGATGCGAATAATGATAACGGTCCTGATGCTCGTGGCCATTGCGGTGGTCGGCGGCGCCTCGCTTTGGTGGCTGTTCGTTGCCAGTTTCGGCGAGCGGCAGATCGGCGACGCGAGCACGGAGGCAGAGCAAGCAGGTTGGCAGGTGAGCTATGCCGAGTTGTACATCAGCGACGCGGCGTGGCCCGAGTTCGGGGCCGAGCGGTTCGACGAGGCGGTGCGTGACTATGCTGGGCGGGTGCGGAGGTTTGGGAGGACCGATGCTCAGTTGGGCTCTCCGCAAGCTTGAGAACGCGCAGAAAGGGTGAAGAGATATGAACCATTCGCCGCGTCACGGGCACGGCTCCATCACTGGCACGGATGGCGAAGTGCTCGCATTTCTGCATATTACGAAGACGG
>CAYYSC010000149.1:0-7623 GCA_964474065.1 uncultured Rhodospirillales bacterium
CGATGATCGGCAAGGGCAATTACCGGCATTTCATGCTCAAGGAAATATACGAGCAGCCCACGGTCGTCGGCGAAACGCTGCGCTCGCTTTTCAATCCGGCGACGCGGGCGGTGCAGTTGCCGGATCTGCCCATCGACCTTTCTCAGGTCACGCGTTTCACCATCAATGCCTGCGGAACGGCCTTCTATGCCGGGCTTGTCGCGAAATATTGGCTGGAGGGTGTCGCGCGGGTGCCCGCCGACGTGGATATCGCCAGCGAGTTCCGCTATCGTGAAGCGCCTCTGCCAGAAGGCGGGCTGGCGATGTGCATCAGCCAGTCGGGCGAAACCATCGATACGCTCGAATCCCTCCGCTACGCCAAGCGGCAAGGCCAGACCATCCTCTCCATCGTGAACGTGCCGGAAAGCGCCATCGCCCGGGAAAGCCACGCGGTATTGCCCACGATTGCCGGGCCGGAGATCGGCGTCGCGTCCACCAAGGCCTTTACCACGCAATTGACCGTGCTGGGCGCGCTGGCCATTGCGACGGCGGTCGCCAAGGGCAGCATCGATAGCGCACGGGCGGCCGGGTTGACTCAGGCCCTGCTCGAAGTGCCGGCCCGGATGGCGGAGGTACTGAACCACGACGAGCGGATTGCCGAAATCGCGCAGACGGTGAGCGAGGCGCGGGACGTCCTCTACCTTGGCCGGGGGTCCTCCTACCCGATGGCGCTGGAGGGAGCGCTGAAGCTGAAGGAGATCAGCTATATCCATGCCGAAGGCTACGCCGCCGGGGAGATGAAGCACGGGCCGATCGCACTGATCGACGATTCGGTGCCCGTCGTGGTGATCGCGCCCAGCGACCCGTTGTTCGAGAAAACCGCGTCCAACCTGCATGAGGTCGTGGCGCGCGGGGGCAAGCCCATTCTGTTTGCGGACAAGAAGGGCATTCAAAGGATCGGCGAAAGCGCGGTGTTCGCCATCGAGATGCCCGAGGTGGACCCGTTCGTTGCGCCCATCCTCTATTCGATTCCCGTGCAGTTGCTGGCCTACCATTGCGCCGTGCTGAAAGGCACGGACGTTGACCAGCCGCGCAACCTCGCCAAAAGCGTTACGGTCGAGTAAATCCAGGCGCTTGAACGAGAGCCTGGGCTCTGTGCGAAGTCAGGATGGAACATCATGGTTGCCGTCATTTGCGAGGAATGGGGACCGCCGTCGGCCCTCAAGCTTGGAGAGCCCCTCGTGGGCGCGCCGGGACCGGGCGAGGTGCTGGTCCGCGCCCGTGCCGCCGCTTTGAACTTTGCCGACAGCCTGATCGTGGCGGGCAAATACCAAGTCAAGCCTCCACTTCCCTTCACTCCGGGGTTTGAGGCCGCGGGCATTGTGGAAGCGGTAGGAGAGGGCGTGCGCCGGTTCGGTCCGGGCGACACGGTGATGACCGCCTTGCGCTACGGCGGCCTGTCCAGCCTTGTGTTGGCGCCGGAAGAGAGAGTGTTCCCCTTGCCGCACAATGTCGACTTCGTCAGTGGAGCCGCATTCCCGGTAATTTACGGCACTTCCTATACCGGGCTGGTGACCCGCGGCGGCCTTCGGCCGGGCGAAACATTGCTGGTGCTTGGTGCGACTTCCGGCGTCGGCCTTGCCGCGATCGAGATTGGCAAAGCCTTGGGCGCGCGTGTGCTGGCCCAAGTCCGGGGCGGGGACAATGGCGGTATCGCCCTGCAGGCAGGAGCGGATGCCGTCATCGACACTCGGACAGAGGACCTGCGCGACAGGGTAAAGGAACTCTGCGACGGCCGGGCGGCCGATGCGATTTACGATCCGGTCGGCGGCGATTTGGCCGACCAGGCGCTGCGGTGCGTCAACTGGGGCGGACGGCTGTTGATCGTCGGCTTTGCCGCCGGCCGAATCCAGCAGATTCCGGCAAACCTGCTGCTGGTGAAGAGTGTCTCGGCGACCGGCGTGTATTGGAATTCCCATTTCGACCACGACGCGGCGGGAATGCGGCGGGTCTTTGCGGCGCTGGCGGCCTGGCAGGTGGAAGGGAAGCTCAATCCGCTTGTCCGGGCGGAACTCCCGGTCCGCGACTATGGTCAGGCATTCGACCTGTTGCTCGACCGGAAAACGCCAGGGAAGATTGTCATTACCTTTGATCAATAGCGATTTTCGGTGCAATCATTCTGCTTTAACCGTCAAGCCGCTTTTGAGTAGGGATCGAACGCTTGCCATCGGCTCCCTGCCGTTGATTCTTGTTCGGCCGGACCCGTTCCGCCGCAGGCTTTGCTCGATAAGGGTACTCCCCTCGCGTCCCCGGATCGCCTATATCTCCGCCTATGACAGATCTCTCGCTTATCCGAAATTTTTCGATCATCGCTCACATCGATCACGGCAAGTCGACGCTTGCCGACCGGTTGATCCAGCATTGCGGCGCGCTGACCGACCGGGAGATGCACGAGCAGGTGCTCGACAGCATGGACCTGGAACGTGAACGGGGCATCACGATCAAGGCCCAGACGGTCCGGCTGATCTATCCCGCAAAAGACGGCAAGACCTACTGTCTAAATCTGATCGACACGCCCGGCCATGTGGACTTCTCTTACGAGGTGAGCCGCTCGCTCGCTGCGTGCGAAGGGTCGCTGCTGGTGGTGGACGCGACTCAGGGAGTTGAGGCGCAGACGCTTGCGAACGTCTACCAGGCCATCGATAACGATCACGAAATCATCCCGGTCCTGAACAAGATCGATCTGCCGGCGGCGGACCCCGAGCGGGTGAAGCAGCAAATCGAGGACGTGATCGGGCTTGACGCCAGCGATGCGCTGGAAGTCTCGGCGAAGACCGGTCTCGGCGTGCCAGAGGTTCTGGAAGCCATGATCGCGCGCCTGCCGGCGCCGCAAGGAGATGCGGCGGCGCCGCTGCAGGCGATGCTGGTCGACAGCTGGTACGACCAGTATCTGGGCGTGATCACGCTGGTGCGCGTGATGCAGGGCGTGCTCAAGAAGGGCATGCGCATGCGCATGATGCAAACTGGCGCGACCTACGAGGTTGAGGATGTCGGGGTGTTTACGCCGAAGCGCGTCTCGACGGGCGAGCTTGGGCCGGGGGAGATCGGCTGGGTCAACGCGGCAATCAAGGCGGTGGCAGACACGAATGTTGGCGACACCATCACTGACGAGCGCAGGCCAGCCGAAAAGCCGTTGCCGGGTTTCAAGCCCAACCTGCCGGTCGTGTTTTGCGGTCTGTTCCCGGTTGATTCCGCAGATTTCGAACACCTGCGTGAGTCGCTGGGGAAGCTGCGTTTGAACGATGCCAGCTTTGAGTTCGAGCCGGAAAGCTCGCCGGCCCTGGGCTTTGGCTTCCGCTGCGGCTTTCTCGGCCTGCTGCATTTGGAGATCGTGCAGGAGCGGCTGGAGCGGGAGTTCGACATCGATCTGATCGCGACCGCCCCTAGCGTCGTCTATCGCGTCTACATGACCGACGGCACGATGAAGGAGATGCATAATCCGGCGGATATGCCGGATGTGGTCAAGATCGAGCGGATCGAAGAGCCCTGGATTCAGGCCACAATCTTCCTGCCGGACGAGTATCTCGGGCCTGTCCTGAAGCTTTGCGAGGAACGGCGGGGTGTCCAGCAGGAACTGACCTACGCGGGCAGCCGGGCGATGCTGGTGTACAAGCTGCCCCTCAATGAGATCGTTTTTGACTTCTACGATCGGCTGAAGTCGATCAGCCGCGGCTATGCAAGCTTCGACTACCACATCACCGGTTACGAGGAAGGGCAGTTGGTGAAGCTGTCGATCCTCGTCAATGGGGAGCCGGTGGATGCGTTGGCGACGATCGTCCATCGCAGCCAGGCAGAGTACCGGGGCCGTGCCTTGTGTGCGCGGCTGAAGGATCTGATCCCCCGGCAGATGTTCAAGATTCCGATCCAGGCAGCAGTCGGCGCGAAAGTGATTGCGCGGGAGACCATCAGCGCCTTGCGTAAGGATGTGACCGCCAAATGCTACGGTGGCGACATCACGCGCAAGAAGAAGCTGTTGGAACGGCAAAAAGAGGGCAAGAAGAAGATGCGCCAGTTCGGCAGCGTCGAAATTCCACAATCGGCCTTCATCGCCGCCCTCAAAATGGGCGAAGATTGAGTTTCGGTACTTGTCCGAGCTGCATTCCTGAGGCATATGGCAGTACAGCCGCGGCGCGGGACGGTTGTCCGAACAGGGGTCGCCGGGGCTGGCAACCGGCGGAGGGCCGGAGCCAACTCCCCCCTTCGAGGAATTCCGAATCGTGTTGTTCCATGCTTCCTTCCCGGCGCGCGAGCCCGCCCGCGCAGCCGAAGCAGTGGCTCGCCTTTGGGGTGGGCGTTCGTTTCCGTTCCCGGTGTTCCCCGGCTCCTATGTTGCCCTTGAGGGTGACACGCATGCCAGCGCAGTAGAGTTCTACCCCGCCGGTCAGGTGTTGGTACCCGGTGAGAAAGAGGTCGAGGCAACCGTCGCTCGCGACGCGGCTCCCAGTGAGACGCACTTGGCAATCTCCACCTCACTCAGCGAGGCGGCGGTGCAGGAACTTGCCCGCGAGTACGGCTGGACCGCACGCACTTGTAATCGCGGCGGGGCATTTGATGTCATTGAGTTCTGGATCGACAACACGTTTCTGCTGGAAGTGCTGACCCCGGAGATGCAGAAAGACTATGCTGCCTTCATGCGTCCCGAGCGCTACGCGGCCTTCTTGGCCGAGGCGGTCACAGCAGCGTAGTACCAGAAGATTCCGGGCGGCTGCCTGGGTTGGTTAAGAGCCAGCCGCCCGGGTTCGATTATTCTTGCCGCGCGGACTCGGCTTCTTCGGCTTCCGCCTGGGCAATGCCTTCGGTCACCGCCTCGGTCTCGGCCGCGAGTTGCTCGGCGGCTGCCGCTTCGTCCGCAGAAGTCGCCTCGATGTTCATGGCTTCTTCCGTCGTCAGTCCCTCTTCCGGCGGTGCTTCCTCAGCCTCGCCGATGTCGACGCCGGAGGCCACCATCTCCGCTTCCAAGCCGTCCAAGACGGCGCCCGAGACCAGTTCGCAATACAGGTTGATGGCCCGGATGGCGTCGTCATTGCCGGGAATCGGGAAGCGCACGCCTTCCGGGTCCGAATTGCTGTCGACCACGGCTACAACCGGGATGTTGAGCACCCGGGCCTCGTCGATCGCCAAGTGCTCCTTGTTGGTATCGATAATGAAGATCATGTCGGGCAGGCCGGCCATTTCCTTGATGCCGCCCAGGGTCCGTTCCAGCTTTTCCTGCTCGCGGGTCAGGTTCAGCAACTCTTTCTTGGTCAGGCCGACATTGTCCTGCGCAAGTTGCTCCTCCAGATCCCGCAGCCGCCGGATGGAATGGGAAACGGTCCGCCAATTCGTCAGCATGCCGCCGAGCCAGCGGTGGTTAACGTAGTACATCCCGCAGGCCTTGGCGTATTCCGCCACGATGTCCTGCGCCTGGCGTTTGGTCCCGACGAACAGCACGCGGCCGCCGCCGGCCACCACTTCGCGGACCGCATGCAGGGCACGGTACAACATCGGCACCGACTGCTGCAGGTCGATGATATGAACGCCATTGCGCACGCCGAAGATGAACGGCTTCATCTTCGGATTCCAGCGGCGGGTATGATGGCCGAAATGCACGCCGGCTTCGAGCAGCTGGCGCATCGTAAAAGTGGGCATCACCATTGGGCCCGAACTCCTGTTTTCCGGTTGTTCCGCCACGGGCCGAGAGTCGTTGAGCCAAGCCGGAGCCGAACCCAACAACACCGGACGGCCAACACGCTTGAGGCGCGGCAGCCAGGGCCCGTGTGAGTGATCGACTGCCGTTTACAGAAAAGTGTCGCTACGCGCAAGGACGATCACCGTCCCGCGGTCCGCGCAATCTGCTGCACCTCCACGACGCCGCGCACGGATTTCAGCATGGAGGCGAATTTCGGAGTGACGGCATAGCGGCCCGGGAGTTCCAGTTCCACTTCCTGCGAAGGATCGATGTTCAGGACGATGGAAATGTGGCCGCGGCCCCCGCTCTCGCCGGCAATCAGTTCCCGGATTGGGTCGAGCGGCGCGGGGTCGGACACGAACACCCGCAGCGACTCGACGCTGTTCCGTGCGGCTTCCTGCAGATCGCTGACGGACTGGGCCGTGACCTTGACGGACTCGCCGTCGATACGGGCGTCCACGGTCATCAGTACCGGTGCGCCGGAATCGAGCACCTGCCGCGCCTGGGCCAAGACTTCGGAAAACATGGTGACTTCCAGCATGCCGGTGGCATCCGACAACTGGACGAAGGCATAACGGTTTCCCTTGGCATTGGTGCGCTCTTGCTTGCCCAGCACGACGCCCGCGATCTTCATATGGCCGCCGCCGCGGACCGCCTGATCGCCGACCGCCGAAATCCGGGTAACGCGCAGCCGTTTGAGCAGGTCGGCATAGTCGTCCAGCGGATGTGCCGAGAGATAGAAACCGATGGCGGCGCGTTCCCGCTCCAGTACTTCCAGAAGCGACCATTGCGGCACGTCCGGCAGTTTGGGCGCGTTGTCCTCATCAATCGTGTCGCCGAACAGGTTGACCTGTTTCGACGCCTTTTCTTCTTGCACCAGATGGCCGTGGCGAAGGGCCAGGTCGATGCCAGTGAAGGTGCGGGCGCGGTCCCCATGCAGCGAGTCGAGCGCGCCCGATTGCACCAATTGCTCCATCGCCCGCTTGTTCAGAGCCCGCGGATCGAGGCGGGAGGTGAACGCGAACACGTCTGCGAATGGCCCGCCGCGCTTGCGTTCTGCCACGATGGCCTCGCAGGTCGGGCGGCCGAGATTTTTGATGGCGCCCAGCGCGTAGCGGATGGCGAGGGCCGGCCGTCCTTCCACCGCCGGCACATCCTCCACGGCAAACATGACGTCGGAAAAATTCACATCCGGCGGCAGCAGCTCGATCTGCAGGCGGTCCAGGTCGCGCTTGAACTGCGCGAGCTTGTCCGTATTGCCCATGTCCAGCGTCATTAGCGCCGCCATGAACTCGACCGGATAGTTCGCCTTCAGATAGGCGGTCTGGTAGGCGATCAGGGCGTAGGCCGCAGCATGGGATTTGTTGAAGCCGTAACCCGCGAATTTGTCGACCAAGTCGAAAATGTCGGAGGCTTGCTTTTTGTCGACGCCACGCTCGACCGCGCCGGAGACGAAGATCTCCCGCTGCTTCGCCATTTCCTCCTTGATCTTCTTGCCCATGGCGCGCCGCAAGAGGTCCGCGCCGCCGAGGGTGTAGCCCGCCAGGATCTGGGCGATCTGCATCACCTGTTCCTGGTAGATGATGATGCCGTAGGTTTCCTTCAGCACCGGCTCCAGCAGCGGGTGCAGATAGTCCGGCTTTTCCTTGCCGTGCTTGCGGGCGATGTAGGAAGGAATGTTCTCCATCGGCCCCGGCCGGTAAAGCGAGACGACGGCGATGATGTCCTCGAACGCGGTCGGTTTCAGGCGCTTCAGCATGTCGCGCATGACACTGCATTCGAGCTGGAACACGCCCGCGGTCTCGCCGGACCCGAGCAGCCGGAAGGTCGCCTCGTCGCCAAGGGGCAGCTTCAACAGGTCGATCTCGATGCCGCGCTGGGAAAGCAGCCGGACCGCGGTCTGCAGCACGGTCAGC
>CAYYSC010000150.1:0-7618 GCA_964474065.1 uncultured Rhodospirillales bacterium
ATTCCATACTTCCTCAGCAGGCGCGCCCGCACACCCCCATATGGGGCTGCCGGAAGCAGCTCGCCTCCCCACCAGTGAAAGTAAGGTCCGGCATCGAACCAGGGATAGGCGGCGAAAAGTTCGCTCCGATCGCGCGGGGCGCCGAGCGCCTCCATATCCGCGAGCGTCGCAGGGTAGAAATCCACCATGACACCAGACACCGCCGTTGTGCCGCGCCATTCCAGGACCTCGACGAGCGCGTCGACTGTCGGAAGGGCCGGGGGCAAGAACAGGAATTCGTCCGCATCGGCGCAGATCGCCCAACGGCCCGGCAGGAACTGATGCGGGATTTGGTTCTTCCAGATGATGTGTTGCCTCCAGCCGGCAATTTGCTCGCCGTATCGACGGCTTGATTGGGCAACGGCGCAATCGGGCTGCGCCAATAGGTACTCTCTGGTTCCGTCATCCGATTTGTCGTCAAGGAATAAAAACTGCTGCACGCCCAATTGCCGGTAATGTTCCAGAAACGCCGGCAAAAAATACATTTCGTTCCTGACAACTGAATATACCGCGGTTCCTTCCGGATCCACGTTACCCTTTATGATCGACAGGCTTTCGTCAAAATTCGCGAATTCGACCGCGGTCATGGCGCAATCCGTTATCCAATCAATTTTAGATCCCTGCCCGACGAGCATTTACAGCGGACAAGAAATCCATGCCAATCCCGGCAGGGCGATGGGCGCCGCTCCACCGCTGGCTCGGGCGGCGATCGCCTATCGAGCGCTATTTCGGGCGCTATTTCGGGCGCCGATCTGATGTTCTGGAAACAGTTCCCCAAGTCCGTGGGTTATGCCTGCGCCTGACCCGGCGTGCAACAGGCCGCGCTCGATGTCTGTCGCCGCCGATTGGCGGCGGTCCAATCGCACTTCGCCTCTGAGTGCCGCCGCCTGCAGCGCAATCCTGCGCGGTATGCTGAAATTAATACGTCCAAAGGCGCTTCCCCAATGGAGAGTAGCGCACCCATGACCGTTGCTCCCCCCGCGCGCGTGCGTAATTCTCACGCTGGATTCCAGTTGCCAATGGATGGGCTAATGCCAAAGTTGTCCACGGTCTTCAGTAAAAAAACAGCCCTCGCAACCAAGGCTCGTCCAAGATTTTCCGTCAAGCCGCCGCCCAGGAAGCTGCTGATTAAGCCGCCTGCCGACTGGAGCTTTCCTCGACGGACAATTATGGTTGTGGGCGTACAACGTTCCGGCACTACGTATCTCTGTGGACTGATGACCGGGACTGGTGTGCTGGGTCGGCCGGATGAGTACCTTCATACGAGGCGGGCGCTCCGAATCGATCCCCAGCGCGGAGACGATGTCGCATTTCAGCTGTCTTTGCCGAATACGCTGGGTCGAACGGAAAACGGAACCGCCGCGCTCAAGCTTTTCCCTTTCAACATTGACCGGATATTTCGTCAGGCGAACCTGTTCGACTTCTATCCTGATCCGGTTTTCATTTTTGTGCGCCGGCGGGACACCGTGAGCCAGGCGGTATCCTACGCGCGCGCTCTACAAACCGGTGGATGGAGATCAAACGAACCTGTTCAAGAAAAACCTCGCTATTCCGCCCACGAAATTCATGGCGCATTGGTTGACCTTATGATCAGCGAGGCGCGATGGAAGGCCTATTTCGCGCGCAACGGCATCGAGCCGCTCGAACTCTTCTACGAGGATATCCTTGGGAATGAGGAGAGATCTCTGCGGGAGATAGCCCGGCATGCCGATCTTGAAGAAGTGGAGCACCCCCTTCACTTCGAACCTGTGAACCTATCGGTTCAGCGCGACGAGATCAGCGCCGAGTGGCGCGCACGTTTCCTGGCCGAGTGCGCGGATCCGAACTGGCTGGAACGCCGCCCTCGCAAGTATATACAGCCCACTTTGAAAAAGTTTCTCAAGCTCCTGCGCGGCAATCTCTACTCTTGATCGGTTAGGGCGAGTCTGTGACGTGTGCCGACGTTGACTCCCAAACCCCCAGTTGCTGCATGCGCTTGATCCGCGGGCGGCGGGGCGGTAGAAGCGGCCTCCCCCGCGCTGTGGGCATAGCCCAGCCCTCGCGGAGCACAAACGTGGCGAAAGGATCCCTGTGGCCGGCCGCAAGCTGAAGAAGTCAGGTCTGGCGAAGCTGTGGCAGCTCGTTACGGTCATTCCGTCTTGGCGCAGCGCGGGCGTGCTCGGCTGTCTGATGCTCTCCGGGCTGGCCGAGGGCTTCGGCATCGCCAGCCTGCTGCCCCTGATCGCCGTACTGGGCGAGCAGGCGGGCGATTCGAACGCACTCAGCCGGGCTGTGGTCGAGGCACTCGGTTCTGTCGGCCTCTCGCCGCAGCCAGGCCTGCTGCTCGGTATCCTCGTCGGCGGTATGATCCTCAAGGCATTGCTTGTAATGGCGGCGCTGCGCCAAGTGGGCCACGCGGTCGCGGACGTCGTCACCCGCCTACGCCTTGAACTGATCGAGTCGGTGATGGAGGCGCGCTGGAGCTTCTACACCCGCCAGCCCACGGGCCGCTTCACCCAGGCGCTGGGCGGCGAAACGGCCCAGGCGGGTGCCGCCTACAACGCGGCCGCGCTGTTCGCCGGAAGCTGCATCCAGGCCGTGGTCTACCTAGTGATCGCCGCCTTCGTCTCGTGGTGGGTGGCGCTCCTGGCGCTGGCAGTCAGCGTTCTGATCGTCGGCTCGCTCAACCGTTTGTTGCTCGCCGCCAAACGTACGGCCCGCATGCAGACACGGCGGCTGCAAGGGATGCTGGCGCGGCTGACGGACGTACTGGTCGGCCTAAAGCCGATGAAGGCGATGGGCCGGCAAGCCCGGTTCAGCGAACTATTTTTGCGCGACGCTGACGAAATCAAGGAAATCATGCGCCGCCAGGTTTTCGCCCGCAACGCCAACCGCGCCGTGCAGGAGCCGGTGCTGGCCATCTGCCTGGCCGGCGGCATCTATGTGGCGCTCACCTACTTGGCTATCCCGGTGGGCGAACTCCTGGTGATGAGTCTCATTCTTGCCAAGTCGGTACAGTCCGTGGGACGGGCACAGCAGCATCTGCAACAGGTCTATATCTCCCAGGCTGGGTTCGAGGCCGTGCAAAAGACCATCCAGGACGCGCGGCGTGCCCGCGAGACCTCGTCGGGCAGGGCCGTTCCGACGCTTGAGCGCGCGGTAGAGGGGCGCAGCCTTTCCTTCGGTTTCGCCACGACCCCGATCGTCGAGAACGCCAGCTTCATCCTGCGCCCCGGCGAGTTGACGGCACTGATCGGCCCGTCGGGCACCGGTAAGACGACGCTGGTCGACATCATTCTTGGCTTTCACCAGCCGTTGACGGGGGGAGTTCTGGTCGATGGCGTGCCGCTCGCCGATCTCGATATCCTGGCTTGGCGGCGTATGACCGGCTATGTGCCCCAGGACCTGATCCTGTTCCACGACACGGTGACGGCGAACATCACACTGGGCGAGACCGGCTTTTCCCGTGAGGACGTCGAGCGAGCGCTGAGACTGGCCGGAGCCTTGGAGGTTGTCGCCCGGCTGCCCGATGGCCTGGAAAGCGTGGTCGGTGAGCGCGGCGCCCTGCTTTCGGGCGGCGAGCGCCAACGCATCGCCATCGCTCGTGCGCTGGTGCACCACCCGCGCCTGCTGATCCTGGACGAGGCAACCAGCGCGCTGGACCCGGAAACCGAGCGGCAGGTAGTGCGCGCCGTACGTCAACTGGTCGAGGAGACGGGTGTGGTCGCATTGGCGATTTCCCATCAACCGGCTTGGGGCGATGTCGCACACCAGGTCATGCGCCTGGAACAGGGGCGGCTAGAATGCCTGTCAGGTGGACGGAAGGTGCTTCCACTCCCTGGTGCCCATAACAGTTCCCGACCTTGAACTTGCAGCGCGGGATAGGCGCCGTCGGCGATGGATGCGACGGCCCCGACGGGATCTATTGTGCGTATAACATCGTCCTTACAATTCAGTTTGCCGCCAGAAAAAGAGAGATGCCAAAGAGGCCGGCAGCCACCCCGATGCTCTCGCGGCGCAACGATGTGCCGGTCTCGGACGGTGAGCTTGTCCCCGCAGCCTCCTGGGAGGGGCCTACCTTCAGGGGCAAAGCCATGCTCTGTCAGTATACACGACCGGTAGCAGATCATAATCCACCGGGCGGTGCATCTCAACGACTATAGCATCGACCTCCGTAATTGCCTTGGAAACATCAAGGAGATTCTCGGTATGCGAAATATTTCCCGTCAGCTTCTAGGTAAAACTGATGAAAAGGACTGATAACTGGCAACAATCGAAACCCTATCCTAGACAAAGAGACCGATATTTTTTGAATCCGAACAATGCAAGATTACTGTCTATGGATAGCCGATAAAACCCCTACTCGCTGCACATTTCGCAGATCTTGGCCTTTCCAAAATTTAACGCCTGAGAAACCTCTATCTTAGGCGGCATGATCAAGGCTTTTGGATCGGCCGCGATATTGATTACGGCCGGCCTGCGCACCTCCAGGGCCTCCTGCAAAACGGGCTCTAGCTGGTCGGGGTGTTCGACAGAGAAACCCGCACCCCCGCATGCTTTTGCGACAGCAGCAAAATCCGGGTTGACGAGGCCGGTCCCCCAGTCGGGCAAACCGTTCGCCTCCTGCTCTAGCGTTATAAAGGCAAGCTTGGCGTTGTTGAACACCAGAACAACGATGGGCAGTTCGTATTTCACGGCGGTCACAAAATCCCCCATCAACATGGCAAACGCGCCGTCGCCGGCCAGCGCGAAGACCCGGCTCTCGGGGTAGGCCAACTGGGCGCCAACGGCGCCCGGCAAGGCATAGGCCATGGATGCAAGGCCGCCAGAGAGGGTATAACGCTGTCCCGGCTCCAGCCGAAGATGGCGGGCAGACCAAGCCGTAGCGGTGCCCGTATCACACACAAAAATCGCATTTGCGGGGGCCGCCTTGGCGAGCGCACTCATCACTCGGGGCGGATGGATGGGGACGGCATCGGATTGCTCCTCCTTCGCCTGTCGATCCAGCCAACCCCGCATCTTTTCCTGCATGGACTGGAGGAAGTCGGAGGAACGATCCGTCTTCACTTGCGATGCGAGCGCGGACAACGTAGATGCGGCGTGCCCGACGAGCGCCACATCTACCGGATGCCGCTTGCCGATCTGTGTCGGCTGAATATCGATCTGGATGGTCTTCGCACCTCTTGGATAGAAGTCATGATAGGGAAAATCCGTCCCGACCATAACCAGGGGGTCGCAGGCATCCATCGCTTCGACCGCCGGCCTGCCCCCGAGCAGCCCCAAGCCGCCAATGCAGAGCGGATGACCGTCGTCGATGACTTCCTTCGCCCTCAGCGTCCGCACAATGGGCGCCCTTACCGCTTCGGCGAAGGTGATCAGCTCGTCGCGGGCGCCCTCGCAGCCGATGCCCGCCAGGATGGCAACTTTCTCCGATTTGTTGATCAACTCGACTGCGCCCTCGCAGTCTGCAACAATGGGAAAAATTTTCCCGGCTGCCGCTGGCGTAACACCACGCAGCTGCTCTCGCGCTACATCGCGCCCCGAGACATCCGTTGGCAGCGAGATGTGAGCCACGCCGCGGTGAGCGAGGGAGGCATGGCATGCCTCGCGGAAAACATCGGGCACCTGGTCTTCAGTGGTCACTGTCTGGCTGTAGACCGCGACATCAGCAAACAGCCGCTCAAGCCGAACTTCCTGATGGTACTCGGTGCCGATGAAGCCGGTGGCGACCTGTCTGGTGATCGCGACAACGGGGGCATGATCCTGCTTTGCATCGTAAAGGCCGTTCAGCAGGTGGATTGCGCCCGGCCCGGAGGTACCGACACAGGCGGCCAGCCTTCCAGTCAACTTGGCTTGAGCCGACGCAGCGAAGGCGCCGGCCTCTTCATGCCGGACCCCGAGGAACCGGATCTCATCCTGTCGTCGGACAGCATCCATCACGTCGTTGATGGCGTCTCCCGGAATCCCGAACAGGTGCCGTACACCGTGAGCCGAAAGAATCTGCAACAGGACATCCGAAACATTCATCCGATTGACTCCCGCGATGGCTGAACGAAAACTTTTCCCGCTAGCTAAAATCGCTTGCCTGCTTGTCGCGCAATTGGGCAGAACCTGCGCTGGACACAACCGGACCTGAATTAACCACTTCGTGCCTGCCCACCGCAGCGACCACGAACCACAGCGTGGAACCCTCGGACGACCGGCCAATCATCCAGCAAGGACGGTGGTGACCGATTACAGAATCTGTCCTGGTGGCCTAGAACAGGGACACGCCCAATGACAGGGCGCTGGGAGTGATCCCTTCCCATGTTGGCGCCGTAGGGAAGTCCACCTTACAAGCGCCCCCAATACGTTGCCGAAAGCCTACCGGATGTCGCCCTATCGTTTACCGCCCGGCCACCCGCCAGTGCCGCCACCGCAAATCGGCGTGTTGTTTATCGCGCTGGGGACGCCTGATGCGACGGATACGATCGCGATGCGGCGCTACCTGAAGCAATTCCTTTCCGACCGCCGGGTGATCGACGTCAATCGGGCTCTCTGGTGGCTGATCCTGAACGGCATCATTCTCCGGACCCGTCCAAAGAAGAGCGGCGAGGCCTATGCCAAAATCTGGAACAAAAACTTAAACGAATCGCCACT
The DNA here is from genome assembly GCA_964474065.1 of uncultured Rhodospirillales bacterium. Lineage (GTDB taxonomy): Bacteria > Pseudomonadota > Alphaproteobacteria > Bin95 > Bin95 > JACKII01. The sequence continues at coordinate 6,658 of CAYYSC010000150.1, forward strand.
GCGAACCATCACTCGGGCGCAGGCGGAGGGATTGGCGGAGCGGCTGGCCGACTTGCCGGACGTTCTGGTTGATTGGGGCATGCGCTACGGCAATCCGTCTATCCCATCCCGCGTCCGCGCGATGATCGAGCAAGGTTGCCACCGCATCCTCCTGGCGCCGCTCTATCCGCAGTACGCAGCACCGACCACGGCTACCGCTTGCGACGAGGTCTTCCGCACCCTGATGGAGGAACGCTGGCAGCCCGCAATCCGAACCATGCCCGGCTGGCACGACGAACCGGCTTACATCGAGACCCTGGCGGATTCCGTGCACGCACACCTCGCCGGGCTGGATTGGGAGCCGGAAGTGCTGGTAGCCAGCTTTCACGGCGTGCCAAAGCGCTATCTGGGACTGGGGGACCCCTACCATTGCTTTTGCCAAAAGACGACACGTCTGCTGCGAGAGAAACTCGGCTGGCCTGAAGACAAGGTCAGGATCAGCTTCCAGTCGCGATTCGGCCGCGAGGAATGGCTACGCCCCTACACGGACGAGCTGTTCGAGGAACTTGGCCAGCAGGGCGTGAAACGAATTGCCGTCATTACACCAGGTTTTAGCGCAGACTGCCTGGAAACGCTGGAGGAAATTGCCATGGGGGGCGAAGAGCAGTTCACGGAAGCCGGCGGCGAGCAATTTACCTTTATTCCAAGCCTCAACGACAGCGAGCCTCATTTGGCATTGCTGGAAATGCTGGTCAGACGGGAGTTACAAGGCTGGGTATGAGGAGCCGCTCCCCTGGTCGGCCATTCCGGATATGGGCGCTCACCACCGGCGAAGCCGGCATGAAAGGTCAAGCTTTAGGCTTGGCCGAGGCCATCGGGGGGACCCTCTCGGAAAAGACAGTGACGCCAAAAGCCCCCTGGCGATGGCTACCAGGCCATTGGGCGCCAAAACACATCGGCCGGGTCACCGCCAACCCCGAGG